>CAZNSK010000005.1:0-86625 GCA_964575505.1 uncultured Phaeodactylibacter sp. | reverse complement strand
TCATCATTTTTGACGGGCGCTTTTGCCCCAATACTTCGTTAGAAAGCCTCGCCGACTTCAGAAAGGGGCCCCTTTATCCCCTTTCTTCGTGTTGCATCGCCTACGTTTTCTGCCTCGTCTTGGAACAAAATCTCCTCGGTCAAAAAGCGCGATTTATTTATTCCTCATTCCTAATACACCGTTTACCAGCTCATTCTGCATCAAATAAAGCAAGTGCTTCGTCTTCCCGGGCTCTCATCTCAGCAGCCTCTTGGGCAGTCTTATCCGGATAACCGCACAAATGAAGGATGCCGTGTATCATCACCCGGTGCAATTCCCGGGAGAAGGCCAAGCCAAGAGAGGCTGCGTTTTCCCGTACCCGCTCGACACTGATAAAAATATCAGCATGTATAAGGGGGGGAGCTTCGTAAGGAAAGGTGATAATATCTGTGTAAGTATCGTGGCTGAGATAGGCTAAATTGATGTTGTGCAGGTAAGCATCGGAGCAGAAAATGTACGTCAGGTGTTTAAGCTCGCAGGATTCGTTTTCAATGACGAGCTGAATCCAACGCCGGAGCTCCTCCTGTTGCTCCGGTAAGAATTCAACGGCTTCGTTGTCGAATTCAATAGCTTTTTCGGTAAGGTGAAACGCCGGAAATTCTTCGGGGAACATCAGAGGTTAAAGCGCATTTCGACGGTGGCCCCATTATTGTGAAAGTGAATACCATCGGAAAGCTGCCGCATAAGGAAAACGCCCCGCCCCCCTACCTGTAGCAGGTTTTCGGGCGCAGTAGGATCGGGCACATCCTGGTAATCAAAACCACCGCCCTCATCGGACACGCTTACAGCGAGGTAATTGTCATTGCGCTGAAGCTTGATTTTGACAGTCTTAGATTCATCATTACTGTTGCCGTGGATAATGGCATTGTTAACAGCCTCGGTAAGCGTGATCAGGATATTACCATAAATATCAGGTCCTATTTTGTATTGGTCTACAGCTTGTTCAATGAATGCTTCAACCAAGGCAATATTCCTGGTGTTTGAGGAAAGCTTTAACATAATAGGCTTTAAACTCATTTGTACATCCTGTAATGTAGGTCAATTTTCTGTAAAAAGCAAGTATGCCGTGATTACCGGGCGATGAATGGCTCGAACGAACGACAGCCGGGCTGATGCTTCAAACAAAAAACAGCCCGGCCGTCTATTCTTTTATTGAGCTTTCAATGATTTGAAGTATTCCTCTACGATGAATTTATAGTAAGGCTTCAAAGCGGGGTTGACAGCTTTGTAGAGATCAATTTCCGCTTCTCGCTTTTTGATATATTCCTCCAGTGATGGCGGCATTTCCCGTTCTTTTTGATTTGCCTGCTCTGCTTTCCGCTTTTCTTCGTACTCGCGTTCCCGTTCGGCTTTCTCGTGTTCCAGAAGGCGGGTGAGGATATCCTGCTGCCGTTTCATCATTTCGTTGCTCAGCCGCTTGTTGACCAAGTCCTCCTCGATCTTATCCATTTGGTCCATTACATCTTGCAGTTCTTTGCTCCCCTGCCCTTTCTGCTGCATTTCCTGCTGCTTCTCCTTTAAGGCTTTGCGGAGGGCTGCCTGCCGGGCCGCCATTTTGGCAAACTCCTTAGCGCCAGGCCCCCCCTTGCCTTTCTCCATCTGCTGCTTCATCTTTTTCATCATGTCATTGAGCGATTGCTGGCCCTGACTGATTTTATCACTGGGCTTCCCGCCTGGCCCATTGCCCCCCGGATTCTTGCACATTTGATTGCCAGCCATTTGCCCGGCCATCTGCTGCTGCATCTGATTCATGACCTCACTAAGCATCAAAGCCAGGTCATTGAGGTTTTTCATACTGCGCTGCTGATGGTTGTAAGCATTAGGTTTGCGGCGCTCTTCCAGGTCATCCAGGCTTTCCTTCAGGTTCTTTTTAATGGCAGTGACTTTCTCCGTCACGAAAGATTCAATTTGAAAAACCCGCTTGCTCAGCGCTTGCAGGCTATCCTCCACCAGCCGGAAGTCGTCTTTCAGCTTAAATTGCTCCTGGACCAGCTCTACGTAGCGCGGTGTGTTGATTTCAGCGACTTCAAATTCGTCGATCAGGTCTTCCTGCTCAAACGAAAGCCCGACGATATTTTCCAGCAGTTGGCGGAGCGCATCCATGTCTTCCTGCATTTGCTCCATTTGCTGCGACTGCATTTCCATTTGCATGGAATTAGCCATGTTCTTCATCTTGCCAGCTGCTTTTTTCTGAGCGCCTGAAGCTTTTTTATTCTGCTGCTTTTGCAACTGCTGCTGGCTTTCCTGCATATCCTGCTCAATATCTTCCATTTCTTCCTTGCGCTCTTCCAGCTCCTGAGGCGACTCCAGCTCTTCGTTTTTCTGCTGTATATTTTCCATTTTCTCCTGGAGCTTTTCGAATGCTTCATTCAGCTCTTGTTGCTTCTGCTCCAGTTCTTCCTGCTTTTGGTCTTTTTCTTCTTCTGATTGCTCACCAGCAGCATCTTCTTCGGCCTGTTCCGTTTCTTCACTTAGCTCTTCCTGCTCCTCGGCCAGCTTATTCAACTCGTCAATTGCTTCATTCATCTCCTGCTCCAGCTCCATCTGCTTGAACAGCTCTAGCATGCGGTCGAGCTCCATTTCCATTTCTTCGTCCGACATTTCCATGTCTTCCATCATCTCCAGGGCCTCATCTTTGTTCAGTTCCTGCATCAGCTCTTCGAGTTGTTTCATGAGCTCTTTCATCTCTTCGCTCATGACCTCCTCCATCATCTTCTGCAGCTTCTCCTGCTTCTCGAGGATTTGCTCGTCTTGCTGGCTGTACTCTTCCTGGTTCTTCTGGTTTTCTTCTAGCGCTTTTTTTGCTTCATCGACTTTCTTTTCCAGATCTTTTTGCCGTTCCAGCAACTTCTCCAACTCTTTGCGCTGTTGCCAATCAAGCTCCTTTTCCTGCAAGAGTTTTTCGCGCATTTTGCGCATCTCATCCTGGATTTTCTTGGACTCTTCTAAGGCCTTTTTCAGTTCATCCTTGACTTTATTGTCATTTTCCTCCGCCATTTGTTTGTATTCGTCTACCGTCGGCTTGGCGTAAACCATAAGGTTGGTTCTGGCGGTTTTACTGCCGTTAATGCCATCGTTGTCAGCCACTTCAAAATAATAGGCCACTTCATCTCCGGGCTCAAGGCTCAGTTCATTCAGGTCGAAAACGTGATCGTACTGCACCTGCTTGCCGCTTGGCTGGCTTAGTGGCAGGACCTGCAGCTCCCCCTGAGCCCCATCAGCTGGCTTGATGCGGTAATTGAAAGTCAGGTTGCGCAGCCCATAGTCGTCAGAAGCTTCTCCAACAAAGAATAAGACTTTGCGCTGTGTGCTGTCTATAAATTTCTGAACGGAAATATTGGGGTACAAATCAGGTACTACCGAAATCGTATAACTGATGGAATCAGCATTCGGAAGATCTTGGTTTGAGATGTAAAGCTTATACCCCTGATCTTTCATCACTTGCTTTTTGTAAGTGAATAGATCATCTGAAAACCGCTTAGTGGCTATGCGTTCTTTTTCTCCGGAGAACTTCAGGTCGATGGCGTCGGTATGCGCTGCATTAAACACCCAATCGATGCGCGTGCCCGCCGGGACCACCAAATCGCCAATACTGGAAAGCGATTCATCTTTCCGTTGCGTATAGGCCGGATAGTCCAGCTCAACATCAAACCCGAGTACATTGGGCTTGCGCAGCACATTCAATTCATAACGCCTGGACTCCACGCCGCTGGAGAACAAACGGAACCCGGTATTTTTCTGCACATTACTGAAGCGGTAAGCAAACACATTAGCCGACTCCTTAGCCAGCCGGTACTGAATATTGTCGACGTCAATAAAAACCTCGTTGGGCAGTTGGTCGCCCTCAATCCGGACCGTAAGGGGGTAGTCTTCGTACTGAACAACGGTTGGGTTTTCTTCTTCCAGCACAAAAGTGAATGGGGCTGGCTTTTCAAATTCCTGATTATTGTTGATCAGCCGGGTAGTACTATCCGTAATCAGATTCGCATTGATGAATAGGATGATCAGCAATAGCACAAGGGGTGGCAGGGCATAGCGCAAGTACTTCCGGTTTTTGCGCAGGTCGATGGCTTTTTTGAAGGGCACCGGGCGAATCTCTTCCGACTTCTGGTTAACACTCGCCATGATCAGCTCCCGGCTGCTGCCCGACTCCGCCTGCGACCGCAACTGCAGTACATTGAGGAGTTTATCCTGCACATTTCCAAAATGCTGCCCAATGATCGTGGCGGCCTGCTCGTGAGAAATAACCTTGCCCAGCCGAAAGTAACGAAGCAGCGGCATACCTATCCAGTATAGAATTGCAAGGCCGCTGACCCCTACAAAGGAGAAAAACATCAGTTTGCGGACGCTGGTACTAAAATAATAGTAGTACTCCAGTACACTGACAGCAAGAAACAGGAAAAGAATGAGCCCCACGCTGTAGAGTGCCCCCTTGATGAGTTGGTTGATATAGTACTTGCGGATAAACTGGTCGAGCTTATCGATTAACAGCTGATAATTGTCGTGCGTTGCCATGTTATCGTTTTCCTCAAAAATCTGAACGGATGTAAAGCAATAGAATAAACGGGCTGACCCCTCCAAAAGATTGAAAGCCAATACAATTTAACAGACTTTTGTCTGCTATTGGAGTTGCTTAGGAATGAGAAAAAAATAACTCATCATTTTTGACGGGGGCTTTTGCCCCAATACTTCGTTAGAAAGCCTCGCCAATGCGCTGCATTGCCTACGTTTTCTGCCTCGTCTTGGAACAAAATCCCCTCGGTCAAAAAGCGCGATCTATTTATTCCTCATTCCTTAGCCATTAACGTAAAAATGCTTGCCTGGTTTTTGGGATGGATGGCATGTGGGGTAAGTTGTGGGGCCCTATGTATGGGGAGCCCTCGCAACCAGCCGAAAAATACGCCCCTTTTTGGGAAAAGTCAAGCGGGTTTGGCCGGAATAGCCGACCGCGCCAGGCCCAGCTTTACAGCACTACGCCCGGCGCTGAGCTTGTTTTTACGGCCTGATATCCGGCAGCATTTGATTGTAGAAGGATTGCAGCTGCGGGCTTTGTTCTTTATCCTTGATTTCCCGAAGCATGCTCAGCAACTTTGCAGCGTAATCTTTTTTTGCTTCCTGGCCGGAGCGCTCGAAAGCTTTACGAATTTCGTTCAACCCCCGGGTAGCGCCAAACTTGAGCCAAGGGGAAACTGAGCTGTCAAGCGCTAAATCGTAAAGATTACCCCCAACCTCCTTGGTGGTCTCCAGCTCGCTGTTGACAGCCAGTTCTCTGTAGGCGTCCACAAAATAGATAGCAGCAAAGCCATTCACCTCTTTCAGGTTAGCCCTGAAGAAGTCCAGGTAGCTGGGGTCGCCCGTAGCAGCGTAAAGCTCGCCCACGGAAAGGAGAATGTCGCTCGACGGGCTATCTTCCAATTGTTTGGCAAGCTCCAGTGCAGATTGTGGCTCGGCAACTGCCAAATACTGCAAAGCGGCACCAATTACATTATAGGCGGAGTCTTGCTCTATGGACAGCTTAGCCAAGGGTGCTGCATTCTCATCCTCCATTTCGCTAAGCAAGCCAAAAACCGCTGCGCGCACCTCGGAATGCGGGTCTTCATTAGCCATTTGATAAAGGTTATCCCGTTCCTCCATAGCTGATGCTTCCGAAAGATTGCGCATGGCAGCAATACGAATAGCGTAAAAGGGGTCGCTTAGTGCAGCTCGCATCAGCCCCTGAACATCCGGCCGCTCTTCACCCTCCAAAGCCAGCATGGCTTCGTAGCGGTCCAGAAAGCGGGGGGCATTGTAATACTGAAAAATGAACTCCTCTTTTGTTTTATTGTCTTCGGTTTCTGCCAGAAGCACCCGATCGGCGTCAAAATTGATGAGGGCCGGGGCTTCGTCTGCGGCAAAGGTAAACGTCTGTTCCCGCTGATTCACAAAGACGTTCTCCCGGGTGACGGTGCCGTCCGGGGCGTAAAGGTCGATAGCTACCGGCAGTTGAAAGATGGCGGGCATGAAGTCCGGGTTTTGCACCTGAGCAACGGTGACGGTAGCCTCACCGGCAGCCTCGTCGTAGCCATAGGTTATTTCCAATTGAGGGTGGCCTTGTTCAAAATACCACTGGTTGAAGAACCAATTCAGGTCCTCACCAGTTACCTCCTCAAAAGCCAGCCTTAGGTTGTGTGCCTCGACTGCCGTGTAGGCGTTATCGGTCAGATACAGATTGAGCCCTGCCCAGAAAGCCTCATCGCCTACATAATTGCGCAGCATATGAAGGACAGCTCCGCCTTTATTGTAGCTGTGGGCATCAAACATGTCTTCTTTATCCTCGTATCCAAAGTGAATCAGTGGGTGCAGATTGCCCTGAGAAGAGCTTAAATACCCTGACCACTCCCCTAGCAGGTGGTGGTCGGCGAAATCCTTACCATACTTATGCTCAAACCAAAGGTATTCGCTGTAGTTGGCAAAGCCTTCGTTCATCGTCAGGTTGGCCCAGCTCTCTGTTGTAACCAAGTCCCCGAACCAATGGTGGAAGAGTTCGTGAGCAACAATCCGGTCGTTATTATCGTCGATCAGTTCCCGCTTGTGGCGTTGCACAAACTCTCCGAAAATAGATGCTGTTGTATTCTCCATAGCACCGGAGACGTAATCCCGTACCACAACCTGTGCATACTTGGGCCAGGGGTACTTCACGCCAAGCTGGTCTGAGAAAAAAGTGAGCATTTCCCGGGTATGCGCAAAAATAGCAGTGGCATCAGCCTCGTATTCGGGCTCTACGTAGTACGTAACGGGCAAGCCTTCCCATTCTTCTTCCACAACGGCAAACTCACCAATAGCCAGCATGAAAAGATATGGCGCATGAGGCTGGTCCATTACCCAGTGCCAAGTTGTTTGCCCGGTTTCGGCATCGGTTTCCCTTTGTTTGAGGGCCCCGTTGGAAAGCACTTCAAACCGCTCATCAACGGTTATGATCATTTCCTGGGTCGTACGCTCATTGGGCTTATCGATGGTGGGAAACCAGCGGGAATTGTGTTCGGTTTCGCCCTGCGTCCAGATTTGAGTGGGCTTTTCCGGGTCTTCATCTCTGGGGTCTATGAAGAAAAGCCCCTGGTCAGAGGTGATGGCTGCGCTTCCGCCTGAGGCAGCCGGGGTCGCTACATAGTCGATTTCGAGGGTGTATTCCTCCCCTTTTTTGTAGGTTCTGCCTAAATCAATTACGATCTTTTGACCATCGTAGGTATAGTCGAGCGTATCTGCCTGGCCTTTCATCCGGACAGACTTTAACTCAAAACTCTTGGCATCTAGTGTTACTTTTCGGGCAGGATAAAAATAAGGCGTCAGTTTGAGCTGCGCCTGGCCGATTACCTGTTCCTGCTCCCAGTCGAAGCTCAGGTCAAGGACAGTATGCAGCAGATCGTGCTCGCGGGTATGGCTGGCTTGATAGCCGGGTAGTTCGTACGCTGGTGCTTGCACCGGAGGTGTGTCTCTGGGAGCAGAAACGTACATGGTGTCCAATTGCCGGAACTCTGTATCTACAATGGCTTCTGGTGCCGACAGTACAGCCTCCTTCTGGCTATTGCAACCCAAAAAGAGCAGGGGGCTGATCAATAAAGCAAACTTTATCATTGACATCATAGCATTTTTTTTAAGCGCCTTTTAATATCCAACAAACATGGGTCCGAAAGGTGTACAAAATTAGTGAAATGCAGGTATACGCGTGCATAGCCCTTGGCGGAAAATGGCAGATTGAGCAATTTTAGCACCCGCCGGTTTCAGAGTTATTTGGATCCGGGAATCGCGGCAGCAGGGCTCAACGTACAGTATTCTACCTGACGTATCACGAAAAGGTCAGAATTGCCTCAGCCAGCTACCTCTTGCAGGAAAGCCTCCAGATGCTGGTTAAAGGCTTCAGGATGTTCCATCATGGGCGCGTGCCCGCATTCCTCAATGAACACCAGCCGCGAGTTTTCGATGAGCTCATCAAACTTTTCTCCCACGAAGGCAGGGGTAATGCTATCCTGCTTGCCCCATACCAGCAAGGTCGGCGCTTCAATCTGATGCAGCTTGTCCCCTAAATTGTGGCGGACTGCTGACTTGGCAGTCGCAATGACACGGATGGCTTTATTCCGGTCATTGACGATATCAAATACTTCGTCTACCAATTCTTTGGTGGCTACTTCCGGCCGGTAGAATGTGGCTTCCGTCTTGGTCTTGATGAATTCGTAATCGCCCCTTTTCGGGAAGCTCGTCCCCATAGCGCTTTCGAACAAACCAGAGCTCCCAGTCAAAATAATAGAGCTGATTTTTTCGGGCTGGGCCAGGGCGTAGAGCAGTGAAATATGGCCGCCGAGGGAGTTGCCTAGTACATTAACCTTGTCGTAGGATTTATAATTGACAAAATCAACTACATAATCTACCAAACCAGTAACGGAAACTTTTCTTATTGGCAATTCAAAAATGGGCAGAATGGGCACAATCACGTTATAAGATTTGCCGAAGCGGTCGATGATGCCCTGAAAATTACTAAGGGCGCCGAAAAGGCCATGCAATAGAAGCAGGTTAGCCCCTTCTCCTTTTGTCTCTATGTATTTGAACTTCCCTTCTTCCCTAATATGGTGTTCCATTTAAATATTTATGATTAATAAAGACAACTGTACGCTCGATGGTGCAGCCGCGCACGGTCAGCTTTGCTTGAATGCCCAGCCAGCGGCCAAAAAAAGAAAAATCAATACCGTTGGGCCATTCACCAGATAGCCGAAACGATCAATTTTGTCCACGGCAAAAATAGGCATTTATCCCAAATTATAAGGTTTTCAGAGAAATGCATGGCAGCCCGACTCCTCATCTTGAGCTAAATTAGAGCGTTACATTAAACAAATGGCAGGCCCCTTCGTTTCTCACGTGCACTCTAGGATGAAAGCAGCTAACTGAAGCCTCTAAACGTTCTATTGACGGGAATTCGCTTTCGGAGCACCAATCAAATCTCAGTATTTATAAAATATTACAAGCTTTTTTTACCTTTGAGCCTTGTAAACCGTCCAATTCGCGGGCAAACGTTAAAACCAATATAATTCACTAATCAAACCAAACGAACATGCGTCTGATAGTAAAATTACTGATCTTCACGCTAGCAATTGGCTCCCTGCAATCTTGTGTTTCCAAGAAGAAGTACGATGAGTTAGCAGCTGCCAAAGAAGCTACTGATCAAGCACTGGCAGAAACTCAGGCCAAAGTGAAAACACTTGAGGAAGAGAAAGCTGCCCTGCAGGAAGAGTTTGAGTCTACCAAGGCTGAAATGGAAGGAAAGCTCTCTGACATGGAAGGCAAAATGGCTAACATGGAAAGCCAGATGTCTCAGGTCCAAGAGAAGCTGAACATGACCGAAAAAGAATTGACTGCAATCAAGGAAGAAATCAATGGCATCTTCGGTGCCTACGCAGACTCCGGCCTGAAAATGGAGGAGCGCGATGGCAACCTTTATGTCGTTACTTCTGAAGCTATTAACTACCGCAGCGGTTCCACTGCACTTAGCGCAGATGAGCGCGGAGCACTGGAAGAGCTTGCCATGACACTGAAAGATAACCCTGAACTGAAAATGATGGTTGTTGGCCATACGGATGACGAAGGCCTCATTGAAGGTGCTGCTTACCGCGATAACTGGGACCTGAGCGTTGCTCGTGCCAGCCGGGTGGTACGCTACCTGATCAGCAAAGGTGCTAATCCTGATCAGCTGACTATTGCCGGTGCAGGTGAGTATGAGCCAATCGGCGACAATGAGACAGCTGAAGGCCGTGCCGAAAACCGCCGCACTGTAGTGCAGCCTAACCCAAACCTGGGCGGCTTGATGAAAGCTTCTGAGAATTAATCAATTGCAGGGCTGAAATAATAAGTTTAGTAAGATAAATAGAGCCGGTAGCCTACTCTTGCGAGTGCTATCGGCTTTGTTTTTTATCGCGCAACGATATCTATCCGCCGGTCCCGGACCACCCCCGCAAATACCCCCAAGGCATTGGCTGTGCCTTCCAGGTTAGAGATGACTGGGCTTGGCTGCCCAAAGGGGTTGCCGTTTGCTGCCGCAGCACCATCTACACTCTCCAAAAAGGTCGCATATTCCTCAGAGATATGGTATAGCGTTGTAATCAGCGTATCCCCTTGTGCAAAGTCAAAGCCAGTACCGAACGCAATCGTACTATCTTCAACGAGGCGGTCATCGGTTACAAAATCCTGTTCCGGGATGCTGTCCAGAGCATTCAGGTGCAACGTCCGCCGGTAATGATTTGCGGTATTAGGGTTGTCCGAGAAGTAGGTCAGGGCCCGCGCTAAAGTATCCCCCGGTTCGTTAGTTTCCGGAAACTCAATGACCACGCTGTCAATTTCCACCCTCGGCAAAAGGCGGGCTTCTGCCATAATGGTTCCGCCGCTTGGCAGGGTTATATTAAGCTCAAATGGCAGGTCGCTTTCGAAGGGTACAATTTCATCGGAGGAAGAAATATAGTTGTAAATCTTCTGAGTTTCCGGGTTGAAAGCCAGGCTGTTATTCAGGACGTGCGTTACCCCATCGTGCGTAATGGTCACTTCAGCACTGTCAAGCAGCAGGGATTCCAGAAAGTTATCCAACGTAGGCAGGGGGTCAAAATACCCGGCACTGCGGGTCAGCAGCAGCCGGTAGCGCTCCCCGGGCTCAATATAAGCCTCAAGCACGGGGCGCTCCTCGTAGTCTGGCAGTTCAATATCGATTTCCTGCTCTAAATTGCAAGCCATCAGCAAAGTCATTGCCCCCAGGCTGGCGAATATCCACTTTTTCATAAGATGCTAAAATTTAAAATTCCAGGTGAGCGAAGGCAAAATGGGAAATAGCGACACCTGATTGGCGGCAATCCGGGTCGGTACCTCAATACTCGTATTGTTACCATCAATAGCTTCAAATTCGGGCTCAAAGAATATAAAGAAAGCGTTGCGCCGGTCGTAGGCGTTGATTACACTCAGGGTCAGGTCGCTCTCCCCCCACTTGGGAAAGAATTTGTAAACCAGCCCCAGGTCCAGGCGATGGTAAGCAGGCAGCCGGAAGTTGTTCCGTTCCCGGTAATCAGGGACTACCGCTTCAAAGTTGGCGCCCGGCACATCCTGAAAAGAAAAGCGGCCCGGAGGCAGCCAGGTGAGGTCGCCGGAGCCATATACAAAAGTTGCCGTTGCCGTCAGCCGTTTACTGATTTCGTAGATGCCGACCACCGAAATATCATGCCGCCGGTCATAAATCGGGTTGAAAGGGCCAAAGCCCTCGGACTCCTGCGCGAAACGGCCACCCGGTGCCAGCGTCTCAAAGTTTTGCAGGCGGGTAAGTGCCAGAGTATAACCAATCCAGCCAGTCAGGCGGCCTTCTTTCTTTTCTATGCTGAACTCCAGGCCGTAAGCCCTGCCCTCGCCTACCGCGAATTCATCCTCTAGCTCATCGTTAACAAAAATCTGTGCGCCGTCTACAAATTGCAGCTGATTGTCCAGCCATTTGTAGTACCCCTCCAGGTTGAGGTAGTACTTACTGCCCAGCAAATAGGAAAGGCCCAGGGCTACCTGATCAGACCGCTGTGGCTGCACCCGGTCGGTAGAAGGGTACCAAATGTCGGTAGGCAAAGCTACACCGGCATTGGCGATCAAATGCAGGTATTGATACATCCGGGCGTAACTCGTTTTGAGGGCCGTCCGGTCGGTCAGCTTATAGCGCGCTGCCAGGCGGGGCTCGAGCCCCAGGTACGTTTTGCCCTCGTTGTTGAAACCGGAAAACCGAAGCCCGGCATTCACACTCAAAGCTTCGGAGAATTCTATTTCGTCACTGAAGTATGCCCCAAATTCTACACCATCAAACTCCTGGCCGGCGCTAAAATTGACGACCCCGTCGTCGCTTCCTGCCTGCAGCCGCCCCACCGTAAAAGTGTGGTGGGTCGCCATTGCCCCAAACCGGATGGTATGCTGATTATTGGCAGCGTAAAAGAAATCCGTCTTCAGGTTGGCATCCTCTATGTTGGACCCCAGCCCAAAGGAGAAACCCGTGATCCGGTTGTTGATATTGTACTGATAGTCGGAATACGTAAAGGTCGTATTGGCAAATAATTTGGGACTAAATACATGGTTCCAGCGCACGGAGCCCGTCGCATTGCCCCAGTCAAAGTCGAAGTCGAAGAAATCCCCGTCGAAACCAAAGACATCACGCCCGAAGTAACCGCTCAGGAAGAGGCGGTCCTGCTCACCGAGCTGAAAGTTGACCTTGGCATTAAGGTCGTAAAAGTAATAGTCGGGTATGGGAGTAAAGTCCTCGTTGCCTTCATTGGCCTGATTGACCTGCCGGGTCAGAAGGTCGACGTACGTACGCCGGCCGGAAACGATAAAACTGGATTTCCCCTTCTCAATTGGCCCTTCGAGGGTAAGCCGGCTGGCGATGAGCCCGAGCCCGCCCGAGCCGGCAAATTTCTGATTATTGCCATCCTTCAGCTTTACATCAATTACCGAAGAAAGACGGCCACCGTACTCCGCCGGAAAGCCGCCCTTGTAAATTTTGAGGTCCTTAACAGCATCTGTATTAAAGGTGCTGAAAAAACCAAAGAGGTGATTGGCGTTGTAAACGATGGCCTCATCCAGGACAATCAGGTTTTGGTCCTGTGCCCCCCCCCTGACGAACAGCCCGGTGCGCCCTTCACTGCCCGAAGGTATACCGGGCTTCAACTGAACGGTTTTAAGGATATCACTCTCTCCCAGCAATACCGGTACCAGCTTAGCCTCCCGGGTGGAGATGGCCTCTACGCTCATCTCTGTCGCATTAATCTGCTCCTGAAAAGAGTTGGCCTTTACTACCACTTCCTCTAGCTGCACGCCGGTGGTCAGCTCAACATTAAGCGTGGTATCCGAATCGAGCAAAAGGGTGTACGCCTCATTGCGAAACCCCACGTAGCTGAACAGGATTTTGATGGAATCCGCGCGCGGCACGGACAGGGAGTAAAAGCCATAGGCATTGGTGGAAGTACCCAGATTGTATTCCGGGACGGAAACGGTGGCACCAATCAGGTCTTCGCCGTTCTCTCCATCTTTGATCGTACCGCTAATGGTGACCTCTTGGCTGTGCAAGGCCACCACCCAGAGCAGCCCGAGCAGGGTGGCAGGGATTTTCATGTGATGAGCGTTGTTGAATGAGCGTACAAAAGTAAAGGAGTTCAACGTCCCTTTGGGAAGTTTTCAACCAATGAGCTGCATTTTACGGCCATCGGCTGCATTTCACCTATAGGTAATCTGTTGAACCCGATAAATTGTTTGCCGGATGCTCCTCATTTTTACCGTTGAGGAGGCCGGATGTCAGCCCCCCGCCAGTAGATGAGATACTCAAATACCGGACGAAGACAGCAAATAGAACGCGTTCTTGCCCAAGAAAACCATCAAGTGAGCCGGGTCGGTTAGGCCGGTAAGCACCTTAACTTTCCTCATCGGTAAGGACCTCATCTTCCCCGTTAACGTCTGCCGGTTTTTGTAGATCCTTGACGGCATTCTTATGCAAATCCAGGTATTGCTTTCGGTTACGGGCCACATCAATAGCCAGGTAGACCGCCTGCCGGAAGGAGGCGGGGTCCGCTTCGTCTTTGCCTGCCAGATCGTAGGCAGTGCCGTGGTCGGGCGAGGTCCGGACGTGCGTGAGCCCCGCTGTGAAGTTAACGCCATTGCCAAACGAGAGCGCCTTGAAGGGCGTAAGCCCCTGATCGTGGTACATCGCCAGGATGCCGTCGAATTTATAGTGGTGCCCTGCCCCAAAGAAGCCATCCGCCGGAAATGGGCCGAGCACCATCATGCCACTCTTCTTCAATTCTACGATAGCAGGCCGAATGAAGGCCTCTTCTTCGTGCCCGAGCACCCCGCCATCGCTGGCGTGGGGGTTGAGCCCCAGTACCGCAATGGCTGGCCGCTCAATCCCGAAGTCGATCCGCAGGGACTCCTCCAGCACTTCTACTTTGCGCTTGATCAGTTTTTTGTCGATGGCATCAGCGACCTCCCGAAGTGGTAGGTGGTTCGTGGCCAGACCGATGCGCAGCCCTTCATTGACCATAAGCATTAGGTGTTCGCCCCGGTCCAACTCCCGGGCCAGGTATTCGGTATGCCCCGGAAAGGGAAACTGAGCTAGTTTCATGGCCTCTTTGTTGATAGGAGCGGTTACCAGCGCATCAATCTCATCTTCCCTAAGTGCTCTGACGGCGGCTTCCAGTGAACGCCCCGCATATTGCCCGCTTAACTCCGAGGGTTTACCGAGGGTAATGTTGACGTTTTCGTTCCAGCAATTAACGACGTTTAGTCTATGCTCGTGGGGCCGGTCGCCGGGCCGGATCGCATGAAAACTAATTTCCCCTTCCACAATATTTTTGTGGTAGGAGACTACTTTTGAGGAGCCATATATGACGGGAATACAATGGTCCATCATCTTGGGGTGCAAAAAAGTCTTCAGGATTACCTCAAGGCCAATGCCGTTGATATCGCCAATGCTAATGCCTATTTTCAATTTGCTCATTCCTGCAGTTATGGTGAAGTTATGAGGCCCGCCTTCGCTCTTCCGGATTCATCGTTGTACCTTTAGGGCGGGCGCCTGGCTGTTCTTTCTGCTGCCAGGTTGCAAAAATAGAAATTTTATTCACCAATAATCAGTTCTTACTTGAAAGCCAAGAAATCCTACGGCCAGCACTTCCTCAACAGCGAAGCTATTGCGGAGCGCATTGCCCTGAGCCTGCAGCTGGGGGGGCAAGCTTACAGCCACGTGCTGGAAGTCGGGCCGGGCCGGGGCATGCTGACCAAGTATTTGCTGGAGCGGCCGGAGTCCCTGATCGTTGTAGAAGCCGACCGCGATATGGTGCTTTATCTTCAGAAGCACTACCCGGTGCTCAAAGGGCATATCGTACAGGGCAACTTTCTAAAAGCTGACCTGCCGGCCCTGCAGCAGCAGCGCCCCTTCGGGCTGATTGGCAACTTCCCGTACAATATTTCCTCTCAGATTTTATTCAAAATGATTGCCAACCGGGCTTACATCCCGGAAATGGTAGGCATGTTCCAGAAAGAAGTGGCCGAGCGCGTCGTAGCGAGCCCCGGCTCTAAAACTTACGGTGTGATCAGTGTTTTGGTGCAGGCTTACTACGAAGGGGCCTACCTTTTTAGCGTGGACAAAGGCAAATTCACTCCCCCGCCAAAGGTAAAATCCGCAGTTATCCGCCTCACCCGAAAAGAGCAGCAATCACTCAGCTGCGACGACCGCTTGTTCCGAGTTGTAGTCAAGCAGGCTTTCAGCCAGCGGCGCAAAATGCTCCGCAACACTATGAAAGGGCTGATGAAAGGCTCCCCCCGCCTGCAAGCGCCCATCTTCAGCGAGCGGCCCGAGCAGCTCAGCCTGCAGCAATTTGTACAGTTGACGCACTGGGTGGAAGAGTGGCGGCAGGAGGCCCCTGATTGAACCAATTCGGCACAAATTGAATTGACAACAAAAAAACGCAACGATATGAGCCTCGAATCAAAAATTATGACCGACCTGAAAGCCGCCATGAAGGCTAAAGACCAGGCCGCCCTGCGCGGTATCCGTGCCATCAAAGCCGCTATACTGCTGGAAAAAACTAGTGGCTCCGGGAAAGAAATTTCGGCTACAGACGAAATTAAGATGCTTCAAAAGCTGGTCAAGCAACGCAAAGACTCTTTGGAGATTTACGAGAAAGAAGGCCGGGAAGAACTCGCTGCTAAGGAAGCAGAAGAAATTGAAGTCATTCAGCGTTACCTCCCGGAGCAGATGTCAGACGAGGAGCTGGAAAAAGAAGTCAAAGCTATCGTCGAAGAAGTAGGCGCCACGTCCATGAAAGATATGGGCAAAGTCATGGGGCTCGCTTCTAAGCGCTTTGCGGGCCGGGCAGAAGGCAAAGCCATTTCCGCTAAGGTGAAGGCCATTTTGGGGTAATCCCAAGCGGCACTTAGATGTACCGAGATTGAAAAGGGATAAGTTAAAACACTTCAAAAAATACAAGTTGGAGGACCTGATTCAAACATAAAAAGCAAGAGCCATTATTGCGTAGGCATCCATTGCTCTTGCTGACGCTTCGAAAGTGCCTAATCCCCCGTTCAGGCAATGTGCTGAACAGGGGATTTTTTAGTGGAAAAAGCGCCTGAAACCAGGCACAAACTTTTCCACAAACTTTTCCACATTTGTTAATTGCTGGTTCTCAGTACTTGATAATCCACAAATAAAACGATGCTTAAAAACAACAATGCACCAGCTTGGTGATACACGCCCAATCCCACCGGGACGGCCCCAATACAGTTGACCAAAGTGAGGATGCCAAGGGCAACTTGTATTATCAACATACTTACCAACAGGTAAAGACCAGTGCGGAAATGCGCTGAGGTTGATGCTTTCAACCCGCGGTAGGCAAACCACAAAACCAGTGCTGTCAGGAGGTAAGCGGTGGTGCGGTGCAAAATTTGTACGAATGCCGGCATAAACAGCGTGGCATCGTAATGCACAAAGTTTTCCACAGTCCAGTTAGAAGCGCTGAGTAAAACCGCCGGCACAGCCTCCCCGTTCATATCAGGCCAGGTTGGGAAATACAAGCCCGCTTTCATGCCCGACATAATACCGCCGAGCACAATCTGAACGGCAGCCAGCACCGTCAGTGCAACGGCCCCCTTTTTCAACACTTTATTGTGGATTACTTGCGGCCGCGGCTGCATCACCTTCAGGGTTGTCCAGAATAAGTAGCTGAATAGGATTAGGGCGAGCGACAGGTGCATGGTGAGTTTATAAGCATTTACCCAGGGCCGGTCTATAAGCCCGCTGGCCACCATAATCCACCCGAAAGAAGCTACCAGTGCAGCCAGCAGAAAAACGACGCCCAGGCGCTTCAGGAGTGGCCGGTCGACCATCCCTTTGGCTACAAAAAAGCCCAGGGGGATAATAAATACGAATCCCATGAGCCGGGCCCACAGCCGGTGGATGTACTCCCAGAAGTAGATGAACTTGAATTCTCCGAGGGTCATCCCCTCATTGATCTTCTGGTACTGCGGCGTAGCGCGGTATTCCGCAAACTCGGCTTCCCAGGCCGCTTCGTGGAGCGGGGGCAGGGT
This sequence comes from uncultured Phaeodactylibacter sp., assembly GCA_964575505.1. Lineage (GTDB taxonomy): Bacteria > Bacteroidota > Bacteroidia > Chitinophagales > Saprospiraceae > Phaeodactylibacter. The sequence goes on along the minus strand of CAZNSK010000005.1, from coordinate 69,480 downwards.
GCCTGTCACAATTTCCCACTGCGTGATAGACAGCCCGGATCCGGTGAGCCGCGTAATACCACCGACAACGACCTGGACAAAGATCATGAACAGCCCAATGCACAGCCACACCTTTACGGCTGTGGGGTAGCGCTTGGGCGGTGCTGCTGCCGCCGGCTGAGTAGAACGAGGTTGAGTTACTGCTTCCATTATTGATGGTTTGACAATCGGGAGGCTCGCGCCCTAATTCAATTTCTTCAAGGGATAACAAATATACATCCATATGTTTGGCCATGCCGAAGTAAACTAATACGGAAGCTGACTCCCTTTAATAGTCTTTATTATAAATTTTTTAAAACTCCCCTATTATCATCAGGGCTGTGGAAACGTGGAGAAAATTAATTGTAAATTTTAGGTTAACTCAGTGTTAACAAATGAGCGCCCAACTTTGCACTATTTTTACACAGCTCTTGATTCAAGCCACGCTGCCCTTTGAGCTACTTATGCACAGCCTGTTCAAAACGGCAGTGGCCAATAACTATTCTTTGCACACTCCGGTTGTGGGCCTTACTGAATTGTCGAAAACTGATGCGGATATCCCCAAATTCCAATTCATATTACAGGTTTTCACATATGGTAAACAGCTATTCTTGGCCGCTGTGGGCCGGCGGTGGGCTTATTAAGGCCCCGGCCCACAATTGATGTGGAAAAGCATTTTTGCAGACCCTTGATTTTCTTACCTTTAAGAAGTACTCGAAAAGCGGTTGTGGAAAATGAAAAAAACAAGGCAATCCAACGAGATGTTGAGTTTCTACCCAAAGGCCCAACGATATGAAATAGGCCAACGCTGTGGATAACGGTGGAAAAAACCGCAACACGCTGATTGTGTGGATACAAGTTCGTTGGGGCGCTTAGCGGGTACCAACAAAAAAATGCAAACATGTGCGGACGTTTCTCCTTTGTCACTTCTCCGGAAAAGATCAGGCAGCAGCTTGGTGATGTGGAAACCGGGAACAACCTCAAGCTCAGCTTCAACATCGCGCCTACCCAACACGCTTATGTGCTGGCTAACGAAGCGCCTCAACGTTTACAGTACTTCAGGTGGGGGCTCATCCCGCACTGGGCAAAGGACAGCAAAAATGCCGCCAAGCTGATCAACGCCCGTATGGAAGGCATTGAGTCCAAGCCCTCTTTCCGCGTCCCCGTCCGCAAGCGCCGATGCCTGGTGCTGGCCGATAGTTTCTACGAATGGCGTACCGAAGGCAAGCAGAAAACGCCTTTCCGTATCCTGCCCGAAGATGATAGCCTCCTCGTTATGGCCGGCATCTGGGATGTTTGGTACGATGGCGACTATGCCGTAAAGACCTTTTCTATCCTCACTGCGCCGCCCAATGCGGAGGTCGCGCCCCTCCATAACCGTATGCCGATGGTGCTGCCCGACGCTGAGCGGCAGCAGCGCTGGATCTCAGACCTGAGCGTAGACGAAGTTATGGATATGCTGCAGCCCCCACCGGATGGTATCCTAAAAAAGTACCAGGTGTCCGACCGGGTCAACAACGTGCGCAACAATACGCCCGACCTGCATGAGAAGGTTGGGGAGCAAGGGCGGTTGTTTTAAGGTTTGCCTATTCGGATATCATTACCTTTACCGTTTTTGCGGCGCCCTTATCATTGCTTATCCTGACGAAGTAAAGCCCGGGCACCCAGCCTGAGGTGTGGATGACAAGCAGCCGGCTCTCTGCATCTTGGGTATGCACCCATTGCCCCTGTGCATTGAAAATATCCACTTGCCGGATCGTCATTCCCTCTGCCTGCAGTTCAAAATAATCGCTGGCGGGATTTGGGAATACCTTGACCTCCTTTCCTCTATCGAGTACCTCATGAGCCGGTACGGGGCCCATTCCGTTGGCAAAAATGCGGAGGGTGCGGTCGTGCTCATGCAAGGTGACCAGGTCCGGAACCGTGCTGAAAACAGGGGCGTGATGGGCCACTGAGGCATACCCCAAAGAATCAAGCGTTATGGATTGGAAATCCAGGCTGTTCAGGTCAGTCGGGCCCATTAGCCAATACAGGGAAGTCGTCTGACCGGGATTGAGGGCAAGGAAAAACAGGTCCGTCTCTTCATCTCCATTGAGATCAGCCGAAAAAAAGCGCCCGGTATCTGTGCTGAAGGGAAGGTCAAGCAACAAGGTATTAGATAGTGCTCCGGGCGGCTCATGCTCCCAAAACCGGATTTCAGAAGTAAAAGAAGCAACGAGTTCTGGCATCCCATCTCCATCGATATCGAAGGGCGCAGGTAATTCCGGTGCCCCGGTGCCTGCAGGCGTGAGTGGAATAGCTTCATCAAACCCATCTCCATTCCACCGGTGCAGGGTCACCTGATCAATCGGGCCAACAGGGCGGGCTATGAGATCCTTGCTACTGTCCCCATCCCAGTCGGATAGCACGGCAAAGCGGTAACTTGGCGTGGTGCTTACCGTTACACGTTCACCGAAGTTTCCACTCCCCAGGTTCGGGTAATAAATTACCGCATGAACGCCACTGCTGGCAACAATATCCAGGTCGCCATCCCCGTCCATATCGTGAGGCAAAAGGAAAAGCAGAGCATATTGCTCCTCATCAATCAGGTGCTCTTCCCATATCCCGTTATTTTGCTCCATCCAGTAGACCCGCCCGTCAGGCAATGGACGGGATTCGCTGACCAGCAACTCGAAGGCTCCGTCTTCATCAAAATCACCTCCGCTAATGTAGGCAGGCAGCGGGAGGTTGACCCGTTCAATGTGAATGGACCGGAGTGCTCCTGCTTCCTGCCGGAAGCTGAAAATGGTATTCGCTATGATATCGGAAGCAAAGAGGTCTGTATCTCCGTCTTCGTCTGCATCACCGGTGACAAAGTGGTTGGGTATCAGGCCAGCGGGGAAATATTGGTTGGGTGACCAACTGCCATCCGGTTGACGGGACTGATAGCCGGGACGCAGCACGTCTTCGTAGTAAAACAGCAGGTCAGGGAGCGTGTCCCCGTCAATAGGTTGAAAATCGAACACCGCATTACTCGGTACCCCGACTGTAAGTGGCTGTATGGTACCAAATTCAAGGGGGGCCACCTGCCTGACCCAGGACAGTCTTTCCGGTTGAAAAAATGGCGGATTGGTCAGGGTATCCAGCCCGAAGACGATATCCGTCAGCCCATCTGCATCAACATCATGGAATTTGGAGCCCCAACTGTTGGCCAGCGGGCTGCCGTAGACTGTACGCCGCTCCCAGGCACCATTAATATTGGTATAGTAAAAGATGCCTTCCTGAAAGCCCGAGCCCAGTAGCTCAGGACTGCCATTCTGATCAATATCTGCCACATCCCGGATTTGGAAATTTACATCATCAATGGGCGTAAAATTACCAAATGATAAATCATCGTAGTCAAAGGTGATTCGGGCCGATTGCATGCTCCCACCATCGGGCCTAAACCGGCCATAGATATGCACAATAGGCTGTGTAGGATCTGGCCTGTAAATAAAGTAGGGCGGCGTTTCCACCTGTCCGATTGGTACACGAAAGGGGGCACTTATCACCGGGCTGTATGTCCCCGGCCCGGTCCCCATCATGATATGGAATGTGAAATCAGGTGGTACATCATTCAGAAAGCCGGTAAAAATGAGATCCGGCCAGCCATCGGTATTGAGGTCAGCGAACTGTAGCCCTTCCATGAATTCGCCTTGCAGAATGGTGGTTTCCTGCCCAAAACGCTCCTGCTCCTCCAGTCCGGTATTTTCATACCAGACCAGGCGGGAAGGATTGCCTAAGGAAGCAATGACATCCGCGTCGCCATCCAGGTCATAGTCACCAGTGATTGCGTCATTGACCGCAGCTGTAGTGGGAAGAATACGGGTAAGCCCAAAGGTGCCCGGCTCGGGCAGCGTTATTTGCCAGGAGAGGCGGTTGGGTGATTCTGAGAAAAGAACGAGGTCCTTTTTGCCGTCCTCATTCAGGTCTGCCGGCATCGCCTTTACCGTTTCCCAGTTGAGGGGATGCAGGATTTGTCGGGGCGTCCACTGTGCCTGCAAGGAAGAATGTAGAAACAGGGCACAAAGAACGACGAGATGTTGACGGTAGTTCATACGGGCAGGTTTGGATGTTGAGTCGAACCAGAACTATCCTAAAGTTAGCCTGTTCAAACAAAAATCCTACATAGTTTATGCGAATTATTCTACAACGTGTTAGCGAAGCTTCTGTTATTGTAGCCGAGAAGGCTGTGGGCGAGATTGGGCACGGGCTGCTGTTATTCGTGGGCATTGAGGATGATGACACCGACGAGGACATCGAATGGCTCTGCAACAAAGTCGCTAAAATGCGCATCTTCAATGATGAGGAAGGCAAGATGAACCACTCGGTCAAAGATGTGGACGGCGGCATCCTGGCGGTCAGCCAGTTTACCCTTCACGCCAGCGTGAAGAAAGGCAACCGCCCCTCGTTTATGGCGGCAGCCCGGCCGGAGTACGCTATTCCTATGTACGAGAAATTCATCAAAATATTGGAGATTACCTCGGGCCGGACCGTAGAAACGGGAGAATTTGGCGCCGACATGAAAGTGCGCCTGATTAATGATGGGCCGGTCACCATTTTCATCGACAGCAAAACCCGCGAATAGCCTTATGCAGAAAGAACTGACCCTGCGCGAAGCCCAAGCCACAGTGGATGAGTGGATCAAGACCATTGGCGTGCGCTACTACAATGAGCTGACCAATACCGCTGTCCTCATGGAGGAAGTAGGTGAAATGGCCCGCTTATTAGCCCGCCTGTACGGTGAGCAAAGCTTTAAGCGACCGGAAGATGCCAAAGTTGCCCCAAAACAACTGGCGGATGAGATGGCTGACGTCCTCTTCGTGCTGATCTGCCTGGCCAACCAAACTGGCGTAGACCTCACCGAAGCGCTGTACCATAATCTTGCCAAAAAGACGAAACGGGATGCGGACCGTCATGCGAATAATGAGAAGTTGAAGTAGCCTACAGGGCAATCTCCAACCCATTGCTCAGCGTATACATGGTATTGGGCACGGGGATGGGCGGCTGCTCGTCGTACATCAGTTGGAAGTAGGTTCGGAAAGATAGCTTGTTGCTTATTTTAAAGGAGAAGCTGGTTTCGGAAGAAATACGGAAGTCGCCGAAGTCCGCCAGGTTGGGCTGGAAGTAGGTGACGTGATTGATCTGGAAGGTCTTTGTAATCTGAAAACCACCCGAAAAGTAGACGCTCAGGCGGTGGTCATTGAGCACTACATCGACCGTGCGCTCTTCGGGCTGTTCAAACACATCTGTAGACTCCTCATGCTCGTACATATAGAGCAGGCCGAAAAACAGCTGGCTGCTGTCCGTCCGCAGCAGTTTCACCCTTGGCCCGGCTCCTGTCAGCAAGCGAGCGTCAATTTGCTGTATCTCATCGTACTGCAATTGGCTAAAAGCCTCCCACGTCAGCCAATCGTTCATGAAGTAATTATAGCGGAGATGGCCAAAGGCATTGTTGGCAAAATTGCGGGGCACGCTGCCCGGGTCTTCCACATCCCTGAACTGAGTCAGGTTGTACGCGCCAAGTGCCATCCACCGGCTGTTGCCCTTTTGGTACTCCAGGCGGAGCCGGCTGCCCAGGCGTAGGGTCTGGCCCGCTTTGTTGCGGGTAAGCCCAAAGTCCAGGCCTGCCTCTGCCAGCCAGCCTTCGTCGCCGGTAGACCGCAGCTTTTCGGTATTGACGACTTGGGCAGCCATTAGGGTGGGCAGCAGCAAGAAGGGGAGCAAAAGAGCAATTCTCATCATCAGCAGGGTTTAAATCCGCTGCAAAAGTAAGGATTCCCTTCTTGTACGCATAAACTGCCGGCTTATCATTGGGTAAGCTGGAGCATATCCCTGGCAACCAGTACCAATAGTGCTTTTGGGCATCTTAGGGTAATATGCCTGATGCCCATTTTCTGTTTCCTGCATTGGAGCGGGTCACGGATACGGCAGGAAAAATACGGCAGCCCCATTGCGCACTTCCAGGGCTACCTCGGTGGTGAAGTCTTCGCTGAGGTAGGTGCCAAAAAGGTCGTACTGGCCCAGCTGGCCTTCAAAAGTACAATGAACAAGCAGACCCCGAATGCGCTCCCGGCCCGGCGGGGTGTAGCTGTAGTCCTCCACTTGCGTGATGGCCAACTGCCCGGTTGGTTGAGCCAGATAGGTCGCTTTTGAACGCTCGTCTTCAAAAAAATCGGGTGGCTGGTGCGCAAAGCTGAGGTCTACCTTGCCCCGGCCCTCGCCAAAGGGGAAGACACGCCCCGGCTTGAACATAGCTTTAAGGTGGGCCTCCGTCCATGGGGTATCAGCTGGCGGGTCTGCCCAAAACTCAAGCCCAAATACCACGAGATTCGAAAAGCGCTCCCCCGAATAGATATCAACCAGAATTGCTGGCCCCCGGCTGGTGACCTTGTCCCAGGATTGCCACCGGTGGGCGGGGGCGCCGGAATCCAGAAAGCGCCCCACGCGGTACTCCTCGTAGGTGAAGGCTACCTCGCCCGTATCCTGGTATTCCAGTTGGGTGTAGACCGGGGAGGCATATACCTCTTCGTGCGTTATCAAGTAGGGCTCCTTCTCGCAACTGACAACCAACAGAAGCGCGAGCAATGAAAGGGAAGCAAGCACGGTATTTTTCATCGTTGATTTTAGTTTTTTCAAGTGCTGCCGGCCGGTGCCGGCTGTAAATATTGTTAGTATGAATGAAGCCCGCTAGTTTGTCGAGCCTCAATCCCGGGGTATGCTGCCCCGAAATCCTTTGGGGGGTTATTCGTAGGGTATAAAAAAAGCAGCCTCCCCGTTTTGGATGTCTACGGCAACATCGGTATTCGGAAATTCATCCCAGCGGTTGCTCACATCGTACCGCCCGATAGCGCCTTCAAAGCGGCAGGTGACCCGTTTGCCCCGAAGCGTGCCGTAAGGGTACGTCTGGTACTCAGAATTGTAGTCTTCCACTGCGGTGATGGTCAGGGTACCCGCAGGCTCATAAAGGTAGACGGACTGAGAGGGGAAGCTCATGACCGGATTATCAATTTGCATGCGCATCAGCAAATTTACCTGGCCTGGGCCGATGCCGGCTTCGAACGTTCGCCCCGGGTAGAAATAATCCTCCAGCATATCCTGGGTAGGCATTTGAGCAGGCTGCAAACCCGGTATAGCAAATTCAAACCCAAACAAGGGGAACTCCCGCGCATATATGAAGTCGTCACCTGCGTATATCCCGGTTTGTAAGACCAGCTGGCCGCCCCTGTACTCCAGGTCATGGTCACAGATCAGCGGGAACACATATTCCCGGCCGGTTTCGAAATTGTATATGTGCCCGGTCTGGCCTAAAGTGTAGTCTACCAACTGAAAGGCCTCATGCATAGTATCCCGGGCTTCCATACGGAAGTAAAAGGGGGCGGTTTCTACCGTTTGTTGGATCTCAACAGATGCTTTCTGGCAAGCGCAAAGGCTGGCAAAAAGAAATAGGTATAAATACTTCATGATCAATTACTTTTAGAAAATCCGTATCGAAAGGCCAAGGGAAAACGCCGAGATCCGGAGGGGCGCTGGGCCCTCGAAGTCAGGCGACCATTGGTTGAGCAATCCCTGGTACCAGCTGGCTTCTGCCTCCAGGCCTTTAAATAGGCAATAATGCACCTGGGCAAAAAGCCCTGCATCGTAACGCCGTAGGTGGTCATTAACGGTGTAGCTCGTGCCGCTGCCCCGTAAGTTGCCGCTGTATTCCTGTTTTTTTAGGCTGGGGTTCAGGTCTGGTTGGATAGGGTCGTGGCTTTCCCGCCTGACCGCCACAAACCTTTGCTGCCGAGCTTCAAAGCCTTCTGAGTGGAACTGATAGCCGCCTCGTGCCCCGAGGGTAAATGCCCATTCAGAATTCCGCGTCGGTGCCCAGCGGTAGCCTGCTTGAAAACTGCCAAAAGTGAGGGTATTGAGCTGTAGGGAGGTGGTTTGTATTAAAAGCTCCATCGGCATATACCGCCGGTGCCGGGTGATGACGCCGGCCTGGTAGCCTGCATAGTGCTGTACGCCCAGGGCCAGGTGAAGTTGCCGGTGGGGCTGCAGCGGCCAGTTCATCCACCACTCGGCGCTGCTGCCGGCACCGAGCCGAAAGGCTTCTGTTACCGGTAGGGTAGCGCCTACCCTTATGCCGGAAGTCTGAGCGGCGGTCGTCAAGCCAATGCCAAGCAGGAGAATCGTTAGGTACTTTTTCATCATCAGTTCGATTTTAGATCAAAGCCGGTAGTGCACGCCAATGGTCACCATCGACATCCAGACGTAATCCACGAGGCCCATATATTGATCAGGTTCGCTAAATAGCCTATGCAGGTAAGGGGACTCTGGTAGCAGGCTGTTGAGGTCGCCCTTTAACTCGGGATAGCCAAGGTTCCAGGCACTGAGGGTTTCCCCGTTTACAGAAATGGCTAACTGTTCTGTTGGCCAGTAGGTGTAGCTTAGCCTCCAGGCCTGGGCACGGGTGGCCATCCAATTGTGCTGGAAGGAGTAAGAACGGCCGTTGAATTCCGTACCTTCCACCCTCAGGGTTTGGGCGAGCAGGCCATCCCGGTACTCCAGCCCCAAATCGCCCTGCCCGATCCGGACCTGAATACGGGGGCCGACAGTGGCAGTAGCGGTAGGCAGGCGAAAGGAAAGGTCAGCGGAAGCTTGTTCTTCCAGGTTGGACGGAAATCTACGGTCGGTAAAGCGGTCGTGCGTGGTATTGAAGTAGCCCATGCTGAATTGTACACTCAGCCACCGAAAAACGCGGTGCTCCGCCCGGATGGCGTAGGGAATGGCGTTATTGTGGTTTTGCTCAAAGCTGCACACCAGGCAGTCCGTTACAAAGTTAAAGCCGGTTTCCAGGCCAAGCGTCCAATGGGAGCGGGTTTCTTCCTGACTGTGAATCAGCAAGGGCAGCAGGAGCGCGAAGGCCAGTGGGTAAAGTATTTTCATAGCTTGGTGTAGTTGAGTTGGTAAATGTGGGTGGTCATATTGATACTTTTTTAGCCCGCACCGCTTCCAAGCCTTTCCCCGAAAGCTAAGGAACCCGGATTTGGGCTTGTTTTTGGTGACGCTGTGCATTTGGGAGCAGGTTAAAAGAGCCTGAAGGCGAGCCCAAGGGAAAAAGTGGTGACGTAAACGGAAGGGCCTTCAATATCTTCAAAATCCCTCCACTGATTGATAAAGCCCTGATACGCTTCTGCTTCCAGCCAGCAGTTGTCCAGTAGTTCAAATCCACCGGAGAGGCGCAGGCCTAAGTCATGGCCCCTGAGCAGCTCTTCGCCAAAGCCTGAGCCGGTTACGCCCGCTGAGCCAAACCGCTGACTCTGGCTTCTTTCATAACGGCCTCGCGCCTCCGTGGAAAAACTGTATCGTGCGCCCATTTCAAAAGACCATCGGCTTTCAATGTCCCAGGCAAACTGCCAGAAGGCAGCATCCAGGTACCAGGCCTGCAGCTCCTTCAGGCGGGCGTACTCCCTTTGCCGGATGGTGCGGTCGGGGAATGCGTAAGTCCCTTTGGTTTCCACTGCGCTGTTGTAATTGCCAATTTGTTGGTAGCCCAGCTTCAACTTCAGGCCATTGCCCGCGCCAATTTCAATTGTTGACCAGGCCTCTGCCCCCCAGCCCTGGCCGATTTGTGCATCCGTTACGATGGGCGCAATCAGCCGCGGGGTAAGCCCGAAAGAAAAGGGTTGGGCAGAGAGCCCAAAGGCGCAGCCGGAAAGCAGTAGAGTAATAAAGAGTGGCCTTTTCATATCTTATGATTTAATGCTGCGAAATTCAACTGCTTATTGCTTAGGGGCTTATTCACAGGGGATGAAGAATGCCGCTTCCCCATTTTGTACCGGGACGGCGACATCCGTACGGTAGTCGTCTCCCTGAAAGTGGAGGGCTGCGGAGTTATAGATACCAAGCGAGCCTTCAAACATACAGGATACCAATAAGCCCTTCGTAGATTGGCCGCCGGGTAAGCGGTAGCTGTAGGGGGCGGCCTGCACAATGGTTAGCTGCCCGCTGGGAACAGTAAGGTAGGAAGCCCGGCTTCTGGTATCATCCGGCATATTGGCTAATGTAGCGGGCAGGCCGATATCCACCTTTCCTGTTCCTTTGCCAAATTCGAAAATGCGCCCTGCTTCAAAGAACTGAGCCAGGCTCGTTTCGTCCCGTTGTATGGAGTTGCCTTCATCTGTCCAAAACTTCAATCCGAACAGGTAAGGATAAAACGGTTCGTCAAGTGACCTGAGGTTGATGGCCAGGGCATTGCGTTCATCAATGGGCGGCTCTTCCGTTATCCAACTGTAGGGAGGGGCATCAGAAGATTTGTAGCTATCAAGATGGTAAGACCTGAATTCAAATTCGGTCTGGCCGGTATCCCGGACTTCGAACTGGGCGTACAGCGGGGCTGCGAAGAATAGGTTATACTCCGGTGCCTGTTCCTCCTTTTGGCAGCTGGCCATGAGTAATGCAGCACAGAGCAGGGCAAGGCAGTGTTGAATATTATTCATGGTATAGTTTTTATTTGATGGTGATGGATAAGCCAGCCGATACGCTGGTTACGTAGAGCTCGGGGCCATTGTCTGCGAGGTTTGCCCACTGATTGACAAAGCCCTGGTAAACACCAGCCCTAAGGTGGTAGCCTTCCAATACGCGGAATTGCAGGCTGGCCTGCAAACCCAGGTCATAGCCCCTGAGCATCTCCTGCCCGAAGCGGTAAGAAGTTTCCCCGAAACTGGAAAAACTAAAAAGAGCATTAATGCTGTTGCGCTCTTCGTAGGTACCATTAGCCTGTAGCATTCCACTGAGGCGGGGCCCGCCTGCTACGGACCAGCGGCTGCCGCCAAGCTGGTAGACATAAGTTAAGGCACAGTACCAGGCTTCAAGTTCCTGGATCCGGGCATAGCGGTCTCTTACGAATACGCCGGAGGGCAGCGCCGCTTCCTCCGTAATGGCCACAGACCGGTCGTATCCGCTGAGCTGATGGTAGCCTAGGGTAAGCTGTACAGCAGCTTTTCGTCCGGTGGCTGCCTGGCCCCAAACTTCCAGCCCCCAGCCATTTCCGATACGGCCGTCCTGGGTGGCGGGCGCCACAAGCGCAGGTTGTCCGCCTACCGAAAACCGCTGGGCGAGTAGCGGGGTGCAGCTGGCAAAAAGCAATCCTAAACAACCGTACATTATCTTTTTCATACAATCCATTTTTAGTCAGTGAAAGGGTGTCTTCAAAGTGTGATATCGTATAGCTGAGCCGAGAATCCAATCTCCAGCGCGGTGAGCCAGTCCCGGCCCCCTGCGGAGAAAGCAGGGGTGGGAAACAGATCTACCAGGCCTTGCCGGATACCAAGCTGAGCGTATAGCCCAGCCGTCAGTTCGTACCGGATACCTGCTTTCAGGCCCCAGTCAAAGCGGCTGATTTGCCCATCCACATCCAGGCTGTTTTCAATTTTGGTGAATTCGTACTGCTGAACGGCCGGGTCAATCGTGTACTGGCCGCCAAAGTAAAGGGCCCGAAATTGGTGGAGCCGGGAAGCGTACAGGCCGGCCGACAGATTCCAGCGGCGGCTGGGCCAGGCTTCTATTGTCAGGGTTAGATATCCGGTATACGAATGCAGGGCAGTTAGCTGATTGACCTGTATCTGGCGGTTGATTTGACCCTCTGAATGGTCGCTACGCAGCACCCGGAGGCTGCGGTTGATCCCGCTCAATTGCTGGTACCCCAGGCCGGTTTGTATTGAAAACCGTTCGTTTAGGCAGTAACTGGCCCAGGCGGTTGCTACCGCACCGGTGCCAATAGCTGGTGCCCCGGCCTGCAGGTGAAGCACGCCGCTGCCTGCCACCCCAAAGCGGAGCGACTGTGCCTTTGTGCCCTTTAAAAAAGGCAGGCTGAGCAGGAAAGTACCCATAAGCAGCGTATTCATCCATTTCATTCTTATCTGTTTTTAGAGCCGGTAGGTTACGCCCAGCCATAGTGCTTGGAGTGAAACCACATTCTTTACGGCTTCCATCTCCTCTCCGCTTACTGGTGCATTAGCCGGCCAGGTATCTTTCAATTCCAGGTTTGGAGTTCCCAATCCGCCGGCTTCATCAAATAACCCGTAAGCGAGTTCAATACCGATACGATCAGTGGGCCAGTAGGTATATCCGCCGCGTACGCCCATCCATCCGCTCCAGTTGCTTTGGTACCGCAGGTTGAATGCGGGGTACCCGGCCAGCTCCAGTTCCTGCTTCAGGTTGAGGTGGTACAGGCCCGCGCTAACTTCAAAGAATAAATCCCCCTGCCGGTGCCGGAGCAGTATCCTGGGGCTGATATACAAAGCTTGCCAGCCTCCCCGGGATTCCACCAGCCCCGGAAAAGGGCCATTGCCCGGATTGCTGTTGCGGAAAACCTGAACGCGGCTGGTCTGCAATGCACCAGCTGCGAAATGGGCACCTACCTCCATCCATCGTGCAATGCGGTAAGCCACCCGGGCTTCCAGTGGGCTGATGTTGCCGTCTCTGTCCTGCCCGCCGTCTTCCCGCCCGAAGTCCGTATACACTTCAGTGGGCATTCCCAGGCTTAGCCCTGCCGTCCACCGGCTGAGCGAAGGCGCTGGGTCTTGGGCGCCCAGCCAAAGCGGGACAAGCAGCAGGAAGGTTATTATTGGAGTAAAGCAGTTGGCCTTCATCTTCAATAGTTTTCAATTACATCCGGGAATAGTGCTTTGCGGTTCCGCTTGTGCTCAAAGTCTAAACCGATTTTTTCTTCCTCTACCGATATGGGGTAAAGGGCCTTAGGCAGAGGGCGAGGGGGCAAGGGCGATAATACCCTTGGCGGCAGGGCTGGCAGCTCCGGTGTGGGGTAGGCCAGAAGCCGGGGCTGTACCGGCAGGGGCTGTACCGTTTCCATGACAGGCGGCTGATAGCTTGTGGCGGGGGCGACGGTTGCCCGCTCTGGCGGCGGCAGTTGCTGTTCTGCTGCTACCGATACCGGGAAACTGCCCTGAATGGAAGGCGGCTCGTTGTATTGTTGCAGCGCCAGCCAGACCAGGCCGCCTACGGTCAGGGCGGATGGCAACAGCCACTTCCAGGCTTTAGCCCACCAGCTTCCCGTATCCGGGCCCGGTGCAGGCGTGGCCCCGTCGAGCAGCTGCTCCATGCCCGCCCAGGCCGCCGGGTCGTATTCAAACTCGTGCGTCTCGACCACTCGGCGCACTTCTGCTTCCCAAGGTTGTGGTGCTTCTTCTTTCATGCCGACTGATCGTTGTTTAAGTAATCTTGTTTCAAAGCTGCCTGCAGCAATTGGCGGGCTTTACGCAACCGCCACTTACTCGTGTCAGTAGTGATGCCGATCATGGACGCAATTTCTCCATGTTTGTAGCCATCTATAACATATAGGCTGAACACGACACGCAAATAATCGGGGAGTTGCTGAATGCAGCGGAAAATATCTTCTGCCTGTAAGTTGCCCTCGATTGAGCTGTCAATCGAGGTGTCTTCCGGGGCTTCGAGGCGGTAGCGTTCGCGGTAGCGCTGTTCCATGCGCAGGTGGTCCATCGTCACCCGGAAGGTGATCGTCGACATCCACCCCGCAAAACTGCCGGCTTCGTTGTAGTCAGGCAGGCCCCTGAAGATTTGCATGAAAGCTTGGTTCAGGAGCCCATTAGCCTCTTCCCGGTCGCTGGTATAGCGCATGGGGATCCCCAATAGCTTGCCATAGTACCGCTGGTACAGCGCTTGCTGCGCCCGCCGGTCGCCCTTCAGGCAGGCCCGCCGCAGCTCTTCGTCCGTACTGTTAGCACTAATTGGCATAGGTGGCTTTTTTACCTATACTATCGTTGCCGGCCTGAAAAAGGTGAGTGGGAAAGGGAAAGTTTTTTCAAATTATTCAATCGGCACCCCATTTTCATCGGTATTCAGCACTTCGCTCATATAATCAAAAAACGGGCGCATCGCCTGGAATACCCGGCTTAGTTGTTGCGCAAAGTCCGGGGCGAGCACTTCCTCATCGGTAAAAGGATGGGTGAGCAAAAACTGTTTGTACCGCAGCAGGTCAATAGCGGGATGATCTTTTTTGAAGCCACGGGGTGCCGTTTTCACCTGATCGCCTTCCAGCCCGTTAAAGTATTGTTGGAGCTCCGGGTGCTGAAGGACTTCGCGCATATCTTCAGCATGATGATCGATTTCAGTACGAATGCGCTTAAGGTCCTCTGCATTGGGGTTCCAAAAGCCACCGCCAGCAAAAGAACCGCCGGGTGAAAGGTGAAAGTAGTAACCACCGCGCCGATACTTGGTGGCCCGTACCATGCCCCCGCTAAAGTGGGGTTTATAGGGCGTTTTGTCTTTGGAAAAGCGCACATCCCGGTAAATGCGGAAGAGCTTGAGGTTTTCAATTTCGTCGTGGTGCGAAACTTCGTCCATCAAGGTATGGGCAAAAGCTTTGAATTCTTTGTGGGCGGCTTGGTATCTCGGCTTATGGGCATTGAACCAGTCGCGGTTATTGTTGGCTTTTAACTCCCGGAGAAATGCAAAGGTGGGTGGTGTAATCATAGCTTGGGCTTGGTTTAATCCAAAGATATAGGTTCTTCTTTGATCATCCGGATGGTTTCGATTTTGGTATCGCTCACAAGTTCCAGTACAAACTTGTACCCTCCAAAGTGGAATTCTGCATTTTGCTCCGGTATCGCTCCGGTCTCTGTGACGATGTAGCCGGATAGCGTGTGGTAATCCCCTTCCGGTAAAGCAAGATCGTACTTCTCATTGAGATAGTCTACCTCCAGGCGGCCCGAAAAGATATACTCCTGCCCTGCTTCAATGACCCGTTCCACATGCTCCTCCTGATCGTGCTCGTCTTCAATCTCCCCAAAGAGCTCTTCCAGGATATCCTCCATCGTAATCAGCCCGGAAATGCCGCCGAATTCATCCACTACCATAGCGATATTGATGCGGTCGCGGATAAACCGGCTCAACAAATCAGCCACAGGCATAGCCTCCGGCACATACGGCAAATCCATAATTACCCGGCTGATCGAATTGGGCCGCTTCAGCAGCTGCTGATGATGGACGTAGCCGAGGACATTATTGATATCCTGGTTGGTAATGATGATGCGCGACAGCTTGGTTTCGCGGAAGAGCTGCTCCAGTTCCTCCACGCTGGCCGTCACGTCTATATTTTCGATTTCGGGGCGGGGGATCATGCATTCCCTTACCCGTACGCCCCGCAGGTTCAGCGCTTTGCCAAACAGCTCTTTATCAATGTCTTCTTTTTCATCCCCCTGGCTATCCCGAATGAAGTTTTCGAGGTCGAGGCGGGTGAAGGCATTATCAACTTGTTCTACCGGAGTGCGCAATAGCCGCAGCAGGTAGTTGGAAAGCTTGGTCATCACCCAGGAAGGGGCAAGCAGCAGCCACTTCAGCCACTGCAAAGGCACCGCCATAAAGTATAGGACCTGATCGGCAAAGAGGCGGAACAGGGTTTTGGGCAAAAACTCGCCAAAGAGCAGGACTACAACGGTGATGATGAGGGTTTCGAGCAAAAGCAGCAGCAGGGGGCGTTCCTGCAGCAGCGCCAGGTGCTCGAGCAGATAGGGCTCAATGAGCTTGGTCATGAGGGTCGTAAAGAGCACCAGCGCAATATTGTTGCCCACCAGCATGGTGCCCAGAAAGCTGGCCGGTTCATTGTAGAAGCCGGATATGATGCGGCCCCGCCGGGCACTCTTTTTCTTTTTGAGCTCTACCCGAAGCTTATTGGCGGAGACAAACGCAATTTCCGTACCCGAGAACAGTGCGGAAAGCAACAGGGATAATATGATCAGTGCGATGAGCATCAGGGGTTGTCTTCGTTATCGGGGTTGTCCACTTTTATCCGCCCTTCAATGGCATTGATGCGGGAGTAGGAAAAATCCTGGTCGGCCTCGAAGCCATGGCCGTAGATAATTTCGTCGGGGCGGGTGATGACAACGAATTTTTTGGAGTAGATTTTTTCGCGGCGTTCATCCCAGAAAAGCTCCTCGGTTTCCAGGGTATCGCCCTCTACGCTTTTCCAGACTACGCTATCGCGCACCACAACCTCTTTTTTGTTCTGCCTGCGCAGGCCGTACTGCGCCGTCAACTGACTGGTTACTTCTCCTTCCGGCCCAAAGAACTCTACATTCACACCATCCGGGAATTCTTGTTCGGGCTCTGCCCGGTCGAGGTGGTACAGCATCGTAGGCCCGGTAATGCGCACCCGCACCTGTGCAGAGTCGCTATAGAGGATTTCGACGTCTTTCGCCGTTTCTACATCGACTTGCAGCTGCTCGTTGAGCGCCTCTACTTCGGTCAGGTCGTTTTTACAGCTCGTGGCAAAGAGAAGGCCAATTAGAACCCATAGGACTCGAGTCATGTATAGTGGCTTGATATTTAACTACAAATATAGAAGCTTCTGCTTCATGATACAGTTTTCCGGCCCGGTAGTTGTTTAACGGAAGGTTAATCTCTGATAAAACAGGCATGATCATCGTCATAGCTCATTCCGGATATGGACCGGGTCTTTGGGCCGCAAAAGTGGCCTATCCATATTGAAAAGCGTGCTTTTTGCCGGCTCTGCTCACAACTGCCCGGCTCCAATTATTTACCCGCGTGGGTACAGGGCTACAGCCTGGGGTCTACCGGCTCACTTTCCATAGCCAGTACCCCCAACGCGCACTCATGCACCCGGCTGAAGGGCTCGTGCCGCACGAACCGCTCCAGGCCTTCTATACCCAGCGCAAATTCCCGGACCGCCATCGACCGCTTGTGGCCCAGCCCGCGTTTGCGCAGTGCTGTGAGCTTATCCGGATCGGTGTACGCAGGCCCGTAGATGATGCGCAGGTACGCTCGTCCCCGGCATTTTACAGCAGGTTGCAGCAAGCCCTTTTCCCCCTTCACTAAGAAGTCGAGCGGTTTAATGACCATCCCTTCCCCTCCCTGTTCGGTCCTATTAAGCCACCATTCCACTGCTGCCTGCCGCTCCTCTGCACGCTCCAGGTCAACGACCCGGTAGCCGGTGGGCTGGAAGATGGAGTCATAGCTGCTAAGGCGCCCAATGCGCTCCATATGCCAGGTATGCGGCCGGCCGGTGTAAACCCCCTCAGCCCCAGCCATCAGGTGAAAAGGCGCCAGCCGGTAATCCTCCAGACTGTTTACTGCCCAGCAGTAGGAACGGTAGGCTTGCCGGAACTTATCGATCTGCGTGGTTTTTTCCGACACTGCCGTTTCGAGCCCGGCTACCGGAAGCCCCCGTTCAGCGGCTTGTTGCAGCAGTGGCTTGAGACTGCTCAGTGCCCGTTTTCCGGCCGCGCCTACTGCGGCGTACTGCTCCCGCAGCAGTTGCTGTGCTTTAGCCGACCAAGGCATCAGCTCACAGTCCAGCACCAGCCAGTCGGTAGAAAGCTCGGACCAGAGATTTGCGCTTTCAACGGCCTTCTCCAGCCGCTTCAGCAGCGATTGTTCGAGGGTTTTATCACTGAAAAAAGCCCGGCCGGTTCGGGTATAGATACAGCCGGTGCCTTCCCCTTTGATTCCAAACCGGCGGGCGATGACCTCCTCGCTTCGCCCCAGGACGACGATGGCGCGGGAGCCCATATGCTTTTCCTCGCAGATGACCTGCCGTACGCCGTTTTGCCGGTAGTAATCCATTGCCTCTTCGGGATGTTCCAGGTAGCCGTCCTGCATACTCGCCTTGGAAGGCGACATCGTCGGAGGCAGGTAAATGAGCCAGCGCGGATTGACGGCAAAGCGGCTCATCGTTTCCAGTGCAGCCATCCCGTTTGCTTCCCGTATGGTGATGCGGCCGTGCAGGCGGGTGTGTATATTGCGCCGCCCCATAAAGTCCTGCAGAGTTGGCAAAGGCGCTTCGTCTGCTTCTGATACTTCATGTATGGGTTTGGAAGGCTTGGCGTACTGTTTACGGGCGGTTACGCTGCACAGCTCCCGCTCGGGGTAGCGCAGTGCCGTCAGCTTATGCCCAAAGACGCAGCCGGTATCAATATTGATAGTATTGTTGAGCCAGGTGGCGCGGGGCACCGGTGTATGCCCAAACACGACGACCGCTTTGCCCCGGTATTCCCGGGCCCATTCATAACGCACTGGAAGCCCGAATTCATCCGTCTCCCCTGTGGTTTCGCCGTAGAGGCAAAAGGCACGAACCGCTTTGGAAGTACGCCCCTGCATTTCTTCGCGCAGGCCGGCGTGGGCGACCACGAGTTTCCCATCATCCAGGACGAAGTGGCTGATCAGGCTGCGCAGGAAGCCCTGCAGGGCAGCAATGAAAGCAGGGGGCTCCGTAGACAATTGTTCCATCGTTTCGGTCAGGCCATGCTTCAGCTGTACGTTTCGCCCATCCAGTTTGCGGAGCAATTTATCATCGTGGTTGCCAGCCACGCAAAGTGCTGTGCCGGTGGCCTGCATAGACATGACCAGCCGCAGTACTTCGTTGGACGCCGGGCCCCGGTCTGCGAGGTCGCCTACGAACAGGGGTTTCCGGCCTGCCGGGGCGGTTACTGTATAGCCAAAGTGGCCGCGGTTGCGGTCGCGGTGCCGGATAACCCGGTAGCCTAGTTTTTCCAGCAACTCGCGCAGCTCTGTGTAGCAGCCGTGTACATCGCCAATGATGTCAAAGGGGCCATGAAGGGCCTTTTTGTTATTCCATACCGGTTTGCGGAGGATACTGGCAGCATCAACCATTTCCGCCGTTTTCAGTTCGTACCACTTCCGAACGCCCTCTTTTTTGAGCCGGCGCAGGCTACGCTTCAGTGCATGGTGATGGTCGCGAATGACCCGGGATGGCAATTGGCGCCCGGCGGCATTGCGCTTCTGCAAAACAGGCTCCGGCAGATGGAGCGCAATAGCTACTGCAAAAACGTGGTGGCGGCGAGCGATGCCGATGAGCTTTGCTCGCCCTTCCGGTTGCAGGTTGGTCGCATCCACTACCGTGAGCAAGCCGCGCTTGAGCCGCTTCTCTACGATGAAATGCACTAAGTCAAAAGTATCAGCATTGGCATCTTTGGCGGATTCCTGGCCGGAGACCATCGCCCGGCAGGTATCTGAGCTGACGACTTCCGTAGGTTTGAAGTGGCGGCGGGCAAAAGTCGACTTGCCGGCGCTGCTGCTGCCCATAAGGATCACCAGGCACAATTCAGGGATTTCCAGGGTCATGGTTTTAGGGTTTCAAGGATTTGAAAATAGCCATCTGCGTAGGTGGGCCAAAGGATTCGTGCTCAGGCCCAATACCTTGCAGTGTATACGAATAATTGTAGTTCTTGGCAATGGCCTGTGCCCAGGCCTCGAATTCCGCCCGCGTCCACTCGAAGCGGTGGTCGGAATGGCGAAGCTGTCCGGGGGGCATGTGTTCGAACAGGGTGTTGTACTCCCGGTTGGGGGTGGTGATTAGTACGGCTTTAGGCCGGGCGTATTCGAATACAGCCCGCTCGAAAGCCGCAAGCCGGGCGGGGTTGAAATGCTCAATGACTTCTACAGCCGCTGCGGCATCGTACCCCTGCAACCGGCGGTCCCGGTAAGTAAGGGAGCCATGTAACAGTTGCAGCCGCTCCCGCTTTTTGGGGCCCATAGTATCCCAGTTGAGGCGGCTTTTGGCGACTTCCAGGGCTTTGGTGCTGACGTCCATGCCGGTGATGCGTTTCAGCCCCGGCTCCTTGAGCAGCCGGCGCAGCAATTTGCCAGAGCTGCAGCCCAGGTCAAGCACGTGCTGTGCGCCCAGTTGCCGGAGGGTTTCCACAATCCTTTCGTGGCGCTGCTCGTGGAGTTTGAGCGGGGCTTCCAGGGTTTCTTTCTGCGCTGAGCGCGCGCTTTCCGGGTAGGGTTCGTCTTCTACCGGGCGGAGTTCCTGCATCGCCTGACGGGCCAGGGCGCGTTGCTTTTTCAGGTAGCGCCCTGTGATGGCAGCGGCTTCCGGGTGCGCGCCCAGCCAGCCTTCGCCCTTCGCCAGGAGCTTTTCCACTTCCTGCTCGCCTACGAAGTAATGCTTGTTGTTGTCGAGGGCAGGGATGAGGACATACAGATGTTGCAGCAGCTCTTGTACCCGGATTTCCCGGCGGAGCTTCAGCTCAAAGTAAGGGCTTGCTCCCCAGTCAGGAAATACCGGGTCCAGGAACCCGCCTTCCACCTCCACTTCATAGCCAAGCGGCCCGAAATACCTGCGTATTTGAGCCTCTCCACCCGGTGCACGTACAGCAGATAAGGTCACTTCGAGCGGCCAGGCCTGGGCGGCCAAATCAGGGTTGGGCTTGCAATTTCCATTGAGGGCACTGCCAAGCACCTTGGCCAGGGCCACCGACAGAAAAGAGGAGGCCACATAGGGGCGGTCGTTGACGTAGTGGGACAGCTGAAAGGAGCTGGCGTACTTCCTGCCTTTGGATTGGGTGAGGGCTACCGCGTTGATGTCGAGCCAAAGGGCCGCTGTGCAGCGCTTTGCCCTGGCTTCCGGGAAAAAGATATGCGCCCTGCCAAAGGGCAAGTCCTTTGCCTGCACCCGGTCGGGATGTTTGCCGAGGAGGTAGCCCAGTTGGCGGGCGTCGGGCTTTTGGGTGGTAATGGTGAGTATCATAGGTTTTTTTTATGTTGTTGGCAAAGAAAGGCCAGAACTGCGCAGTTTATTTGCGCAGTAATGGGAAAGCTGTATTTTCCCGTTGTTTTTTTTGAAAATGCATTGCTATGCCTGCCAACCGCCACGCCCTGATCCGCTATAAAACCATCGATGCCTGCCTGCGCAACCGGTACCGACGCTGGACACTTGACGATTTGATTCAGGCTTGTTCGGATGCTCTTTACGAATACGAAGGCGTAGACCGCATGCTCAGCCGGCGGACCCTACAGGGGGACATCCAAATGATGCGCAGCGATAAGCTGGGCTACAATGCGCCAATTGTAGTGGTGGACCGGAAGTACTATACCTACGCTGAACCTGACTATTCGATTATGCAGTTGCCGATATCGCAGCAGGGCCTGCAGCAGTTGCAGGAAGCCGTACGGGTATTGAAACAGTTTCAGGGCTTCGATCAGTTCCAGCAATTGAGCGGATTGGTACAAAAACTGGAAGGGCAGGTCTATGCCCAGCAACAGCAATCGGGACCCGTCGTAGACTTCGAGCGCAATGACAATTTGAAAGGGCTGGAGTTTTTAGACCCGCTTTACCGGGCAATTACGCAGCAGAAAGTAGTGGAGCTTACCTATCAGTCCTTTAAGGCCAGGCAGCCGGGCTCCTTTTTATACCATGCCTGCCTGCTCAAGGAGTACAACAACCGCTGGTTCGTGTTGGGGTGCCGCGAAGCCCAAACGCAAATCCTTACCCTCGCGCTTGACCGCATACAGAAGTTGGAATACCGACCTGAGGAATTGTACCAGGCACCCGACTTCGACCCTCAGGCTTATTTTAGAGATGTTATTGGGGTGACGGTACAGCAACGGTCCAGGCCCCGCCGTATCCGTATCAAGGTTAGCCGCAGGCATGCCCCGTATCTGCTGACCAAGCCCCTGCATCCTTCTCAGGAAGTGGTTGAGCAGAACCACCAGGGTGCCATTGTGGAAATCAAAGTGCAGCACAACCTCGAGTTGGAAAGCCGGCTGCTGGCTTACGGGGAGGGTTTAGAAGTCCTCTCGCCGGCCCGGCTTCGGCGGCGCATGGCAGCGCGGGCAAACGGGATGGCCGGGCAGTATCAGTCTGATCAAGCTGAAGGGCAGTAAGGAGCGTAAACAAAGCTCTCGCAAAGCCCTACTCAAAGCAGGCTGAAGCTTCCTCTCCACATTTACGCTTTTTCGGTTCTTTGCAGATTCACAAATTGTTCCATTCGTCTGGCCACGCCCTCGGCAGCTTCCTCCTGGGGAAAATGCCCGCAGTCAACTGCCATCAATGCTTCATTAGAGAAGAAGGATCGCCATCTTTCCAGCTTCCGGGGGCCAAAGAAGGGGTCTTCTATGCCCCAAATAAGGAGTGTGGGCTTGTCTTGTATTTGTAAGCGGTTTCCCCAAAGCTCAGTGTACCACTCGTTGTTGCCCATCAGGCTGCGGGCGAGCCCAAGGGTGCCGTATCGCTCCTCGGGCCGGGCCAGGGGCTGCTGATAATGCTTCTTGATGTCTGGCGTGAGGTTTTTTGAGTCCGAAAACCCCTTTGGCAGCAGCAGGCGCGTGGATAAACTGAACCGCCGGTAGAGCCATCCGCCAAACCGGGACCTGAACAACCGGTCTGCTTTGTCGATTTCGGCGTCTCCGGCATTAGACCACATCCAGGTATTAAACAGCACAAGGCTAGCTACCCGGCCGGGGTGTTTGATGGCGTAGTTAAGCCCGATTGGCCCACCGAAATCGTGGACGGCCAGTGTGAATTCAGGGAGGTTGAGTCGGTGGAGGAACTGCTCCAGGTTGTTTGCCAAATGCTTGGTAGAATAATCATAATCGGCCGGTTTGTCCGACAGTCCAAACCCAATGTGGTCTACGGCTATACAGCGGTAATTAGAAGACAGGGCCTTAATTTGGTGGCGATAGAGAAAAGACCAGGTTGGGGTGCCGTGCACGAAAACGATCGGGTGCCCGTCGCCTTCATCTACGTAGTGCATGCGGTGGCCGCCGATGTCCATAAAGTTGGAGGAAAAGGGATAAGCTGTTTTAGAAATCCAGTCTGTCGATTGCATGGTTGTCTTTTTACTTTGCAATCTAAGGGAGGCGCAGGGAGCATGTCTTGAGCCAGCTCAAGATTCCGGCTCAAAACGGACGTTGTTGAGCAACTTGCTAAAGGTAGCTTCGCTCATGCTGAGGTAGCTGGCGATGTACTTTTGGGGAATTTGCTGCAGCAAATGGCCGGACCGTTGCAGGAAAGCCCGCAGTCGCTCTTCGGCATCCATCGCCATGAGGTTTTGCTGTTTCAGGATGATACGGTCAAGGACATACTCCACGCCGCGCCGGCGGTAGTCTATCAGTTCGGGATAGGCTTTGCAGAGCTGCTGGAAATCGGGTTGGGCGAGGCGGAGCAGCCGGGAGGGGCTGAGGCACTCCAGGTAAAAGCGCGAAGGCTGCTGCAGCAGAAAGGATTCGGGGATACCCGTAAAATCCCCCTCGTAAGTGAATTGAAAGGTGATGTCTTTGCCCCTATGGAAAAAGTAGCTGCGCTGTACGCCCTCCAACACGTAGTAGAGGTACCGCTCGGTCTGCCCCGCTTCTGTCAGCAGGGCCCGGCGGGGATAGTCCACGGCTTTGAAGGCCGACAGCAGCGCTTCGAGCGCTTCCGGGTTCAAATCCGAAAAGATAGCTTGTAGCCGATGCTTATCCATTATACTTATTCATGGTGTGCTGCAAGCCAATTGCGCCAAAGGATACACAAGCCTCTGCGGCCCGCTTGATGATGGCGGGCAGCTCGTCCCGTTGCTCCGAAGACCACTCCCCCAGCACGTAGTCCACTTGCCGGCCTTTGGAAAACTCGCTGCCGATACCGATGCGCAGGCGGGCGTAGTTGTTGCCGCCCGTCACCTGATCGATATCTTTCAGTCCATTGTGCCCGCCGTCGCTGCCCTTGCCCCGCAGCCGGATTTTTCCGAAATCGAGATTTAGGTCGTCCATAACCACCAACAGGCGGTTGTTGTCAATTTTCTCTTTCTGCAGCCAGTAATGCACTGCTTTGCCGCTGCGGTTCATGTAGGTGGAAGGCTTGAGCAGGACATAGGTACGCCCTCTTTGCTTGATCGTTGCCACTTCACCCAGCTTCTCGGTAGACCACTCGCCCCCGTGCTTTTCAGCCAGGGCATCTACTACCTCGAAGCCAATGTTATGCCGGGTATGGTCGTATTTCGCCCCGATATTGCCGAGGCCCGCAATCAGGTACTTCATAGGATATGCAGGTATAGTCTCTTTTTTCCGGAATAGATCGAATAGCCATTTCATCACACGGCTACGTTAAACTCGCGCAGGGCATCGTTCAGGCTGGTCTTTTTGTCAGTACTTGGCTTGCGCTGCCCGATGATCAGTGCGCAGGCCACCTGATAAGTGCCCGCCGGGAACGCTTTGGGGTAAGTGCCGGGGATGACAACCGAACGGGCCGGCACCCGCCCCTTGTACGTTACGGGTTCCTCGCCCGTCACATCGATGATGCGCGTGGACTGCGTAAGTACCACGTTGGCCCCCAGCACTGCTTCCCGCTCTATGCGCACACCTTCCACCACAATACTGCGGGAACCGATAAAGCAGTTGTCTTCAACGATAGTAGGGGTGGCCTGCAGGGGCTCGAGCACCCCGCCGATACCTACGCCCCCACTCAGGTGCACATTGCGGCCGATCTGCGCACAGGAGCCCACCGTTGCCCAGGTGTCGACCATTGATCCGCTGCCTACCCAGGCACCGAGGTTGACGTAGCTGGGCATCATGATGACCCCCGCTTCCAGGTAGGCACCGTAGCGGGCGATGGCATGGGGCACCACCCGTACCCCCTGCGATTGGTAATCCTTTTTAAGCGGGATTTTATCGTGGAATTCAAAAGGCCCCACCTCAATGGTTTCCATTTGCGCTAGCGGAAAATAAAGCACGACCGCCTTTTTAACCCATTCGTTGACTTTCCAGTCGCCCGCATCGGTAGGCTCGGCTACGCGGAGCTGGCCCTGATCAAGTTGGGCCATGACATGCTCAATGGCTTCCCGCACTGGTTTTTCGTTGAGCTGGGAGCGGTCTTCCCAGGCGGTATTGATGAGGTGTTGTAGCTGTTTCATTGGCTGATGTTTGAGCGGGCAAAGGTAAGGAATTCTGGGGGGCTGGGATAGTCTTTTCCGGCAGCCTTCCTCAGATCAGCCCCCGGGACTTCAGCTCCAAATACTTATTCACGGTATTCACCGACAGGTCCTGGGGGCGGGTCAGCACCGCCTGAATGCCGTACTGCCGCAATTGCTGCACCATCTGTGCTTTTTCGTTCAGGTATTTGCGGGCGACGGTTTGCAGATAGATGTCTTCCATGTTGCCGGCTTCTTCCTCGATGAAGGAGCGGATTTCAGTGTTCTCAAAAAAGATGACGACCAGCAAGTGGGTCCGGTTGATGCGGCGCAAGACAGGGAGCACCCGCTCCAGGGCGAAGCGGCTTTCAAAGTTGGTATACAACAGCATCAGGCTACGGCCCGTGATCAGCTTCCTGGCGGCGTAATACAGCAATTCATAATTGGCTTCCACAGGCCGCTCCGTTTCCGAATACAGGGCATTCAGAATTTTATTGAGCTGGGTGGCTTTGCTATCGGCCTTTACCGTAGCCCCGATTTTGTCGGAGAAGGTGATCAGCCCCGCCCGGTCGTACTTCTTAAGGGCAATATTGGCGATGGCCAAGCTGGCATTCACCGCATAGTCGATCAGGCTTAGCCCCTCAAAGGGCATCTTCATGACCCGGCTCTTGTCGATAACGGCATACACCTGCTGGGAGCGCTCATCCTCGTACTGATTGACCATGAGTGTGCCCTTGCGGCTGCTGGCTTTCCAGTTGATGCTGCGGTAGTCGTCTCCCCTTACGTAGTTTTTGATTTGCTCAAACTCGTAACTATGGCCAATCCGCCGGATTTTCTTGATGCCGGGGTGCTGGGCGATGCGGTCGAGGGCGCGCAGCTCCAGCTGCTTCATCTGCAAGACGGAGGGGTAGACGGGCACATTGGTTTCCGCCGGGACGACCCACCGCCGTTCCACCAGGCCAAGGCGGGTGGAAAGAAAGAGGTTGAGGTTTCCAAAGTTGTACTGGCCCCGCTCCACCGGGCGCAGTTCATATTGCAGCACTTCCTGTTTTCCGGGCTTCAGATAAACAGCGCGCGCAAAATCCCGCCGCTGGAACTGAGGGGGGAGCTCATCAATCACCCGCACGGAAAGCGGGAGGTTGGCAGCGCTGTTCAGTTCGAGCTGAATGGGGTTTTGATCCCCCAGCCCCATTATCTTTGGCGTGTGCCGGGCCGCTTCCACCTCACAGTTTTGGCCAAACAGGAGCAGCGCATCCAAAATGGCCAGGGCCAGCAGCAATACGAACACGGCTTTGGCTACCGGCAGTAAAACTGGCAACCAGAAGCTGATCACGAAGAGGAGGGCCAGCCCGCCAAAAGTTTGGAAAAACCGATTAGTCAGGTAAATGGCTTTCATCAGCGGGGGACTTCAATGTTCCGGATAATGCCCTGAATGACTTCCTGGGTGTTGTACCCTTCCATCTCCCGTTCCGGGGTCAGAATCACCCGGTGGTTGAGCACGGGGTAGGCGACGTATTGAATGTCATCCGGCGTAACGAAATCGCGCCCCCGCATTGCAGCGAGCGCCTTCGCCATTTTAAGAATAGCCAGGGAGGCGCGAGGGGAAGCCCCGAGGAAAAGGTCGCCGTTGTTTCGGGTATCGTGCACGATGTTCGCGATGTAGTCGAGAAGCTCATCTTTGATGTGCACCTGTTGCACCAGCCCCTGGCATTCCTGGATTTCCTGAGCGTTGAAGACCGGCTTTACAGTGCTGCGTTGCGCCATTCCGAAATCAGACCGGAAGCGTTTGAGTATGCGTTTCTCTTCCTCCAGGCTGGGGTACTGTAAGTTGATTTTGACCAGAAAGCGGTCGAGTTGTGCCTCTGGCAGCTTGTAAGTCCCCTCCTGCTCAATAGGGTTCTGAGTGGCAATCACAAAGAAGGGCAGCTTCATGGGGTAGGTCTCCCCGTCTACGGTCACCTGATACTCCTCCATGACTTCGAATAGCGCAGCCTGCGTCTTCGCCGGCGCCCGGTTGATTTCGTCAATGAGGACGACATTAGAGAATACCGGCCCTGCATTGAAGGAAAAGCTGGATTGCTGCATATTGAACACCGTGGTGCCTACCACATCGCTGGGCATAAGGTCGGGCGTAAACTGAATGCGGGAGAAATCAACCTCCAGCGCTTGCGCCATCAGTTTGGCGGTAAGGGTTTTGGCAATTCCCGGTACGCCTTCCAGCAAAACGTGGCCGCCGGAAAACAAAGCAGCCATCAGCAGTTCCAGCATTTCTTCCTGGCCGATGATGAGCTTGTGCAGCTCCTCCTTCACCCGGTCTACCGCCACTTTGATTTGCTGCATGGCCGGATTGGGCGGTTGCCACTGCGGGTCGGATTTCGGCAATGGCGAGGTACCGCTTTCCGGGGGTTCGTTGGCTGGGGTATCGGGGCCCATAGGGGAGGGAGGCTCCTGCCGGGGCTGATGCTGCCCCTCGGCTCCTTCTTCCGGTTGGTTCCAGGGGTCGTCGTGATCGTCCAGGTGCATTTATTTACTGTTTTTATAGAAATGTTCAATCAATTGGTGAAACTCCGCCAGTGTTTTGTCAGACATAAAGGAGGAGCTCTTGATATTTTGGTAGTAGGTCGACAGTCGCCTGAGCTGCCCTTCCGCTACTCCCGAGCGTTGGGCCAGTTTGGGAATACACCGCTCATCCAATTCCTGGGCTTTGAGGTGGTAGCGCCGGCGGGCGTGCTGCATGAGCATCTTCATCTGTTGCAGGGCAAGCTGGCGGTGGTTGTTTTGCAAAAAGTACAACCGGCCAACCATATTCAGGAATTCCAGGGAAGTATTCTGGTTAGGCTCCAGCACAGGGATGACGCGTTGCTGCCGCTTGGCGCGAAAAACCAGGAACAGCAGGCCAAGTGCCAGGAGGAGGTACCAGGCCCAGGACAGGGCCGGCTCGCTTAGGATGAACTTCAGCGGGCTGTTGTTGTCCAGCCTTCTTTCCGCGAATGGGTTTTGCAGGAAGTCCGGCTTTTCGGGCACTTTGCTGTAGCGGTCCCAGTAGACCGGGCCTGCCCCGTCCAAATGGGTAAGCACCCGCTGCAGGTAGGCCAGGCGCTCTTCCTCCAGCAAATGAAAATTGGAAAATACCACAGGGGTGGTATGCAGGAAAAAATGGCCCGAGCCATACTCCAGCTTTGCAAAATTGAAGAGGCTGTCGTTGAGGGTGCCGATAGGCACAAAAGTCGCCTCAGGGTAGCAAGCCAGGTTTGCCGGCAGGCCCGTCCAGTAGTAAGGCGCCCGCTTTCCAAATTCCCAGTAATCGTACACTTGGCCAGTATCAAACCGGAGGTTGGGGTGTATAAAATTGAGCCGGGCCAGGGTATCCCAGGCCAAGGCGTAATGATCGGAATAGTTATCCGGGCACGAGCCGCGTTCCTGGTACAAGGCATGAGCGGTCAGCTCGGGCAGCGACTTGCTGGCGATAAAAGCCGTATTGCCCGCCGCCACAAAGTCGAGCACCGCTTGTTGGTCGGTGGAGTCTTGGTAAAGGGCTTCCCCTACAAAAAGGTAGGTAGCTGCATTGGGCAGCGTATCGAGCTGCCCCCTCAGGCTGTCCCGGAGCAGCTGTACTTTATCTTCTTCAAAATGGCTTTTCAGCAGCTCGAAGAAGATGGAAGTGCCGTAGGGTGCCCGGCTATCCGATTGGTAGGTCTCCCGCCAGTCTACCGGTGCCCGGCGGTCGCTGCGGAAAAGCACCGTCAACAGCAGCCCGATGACGAGCAGCACCAAGCCTATAACCCAAATGCGGCGTTTATTGAGCATAAGCGGTCTTTGTATCCCGGATGCGCTGAGCCAGGTGTTGGAAATAAGGAGCGATGGCCTCAAACCTTTCCCGGCTGACCGCCCGGTCGCCGTACCAGGATTGCTCAAACAGGGCCGTAACCTGCTCAAAGTCTTCTGAAAAAGGCGTGCCCCGGAGCTCCTTTAAGTACTGATGGTTGGTCTTGTCTTTTTTCCAGTGCAGAATTTTTTGCTCGGCCAGCCCCTGAAGAAGGATGAGGTAGTACAGGCGGACCGCCAGGGTAAAGGCACCATCGGCTATAGCCCGTTGCAAATAGGATTCCAGGTCGGCTTCGGGAAGGTCTTCCTCAATGGCGGCAAGGTCGATATCGGTTACCTGGCCCTTGCGGACTTTGGGGTTGGAGGGCGTCGCCTTCAGCCCCAGCAAGTAGCGGATGAGAATGGCAATCAGAACCGCCAGGATCCCCCAGAACAGGATTTGCAGAATCAGCCGTGCGGTATCGTTGCCCACCCAGGGTTCAGCCGGTGGGTCCCGTCTTGGGGCCGGGTCTTCCTGTTCGCCCCCTCCTCTTTGAGTCTGGCTTTCCCGCTTGCCCTCCCGTTGGTGCTGCGGGCTGTGCCTACCGTAGTCGATGCCCTCTTTGGCTGCTGCCCAGCGTTCTTTATCCACTTCGGCTGGCGCTACGTTTTCTTCAAGGTAGCCCTGGGCGGGCAAAGAGGGGGCCAGGCCAAGCCCCAGCCAAAAGCTGAATCCAAGCGCCAGGCAATGCTTAAGCGCGCGCTGTCGAAGTAAATCCTCCATCAATACTCTCTTTCTAATCCTCGAATACGGGCCTGCTGCCCGACTTGCTGAATACGCTGCCGCAGGCCGGGGGCTTCCTGGATTTCTAATAAGGTGTAGTACAGCAGCCCACCCCCGGAAAGCACCAGCACTGCCACCAGGTAAAGGACCCATACGCTGATAAAAGTAAGCAAAACTACGCTAAGCTGCTCCATGCGCCCTTCCTCGAGCTGCACCACCCAGCTGACCAAATCGAGAAAGAACCACGCCAGCACCGTATTGATCAGGGAATAAAAAAGCAACCCTACCAGCACCAGGATCAGCGATAAGCTGAAAATCCGGCTGAAATTGGGGCTCCACAGCGACAAGCTCCGGCTGAAAGCGGCCAGAGAGCTTCGGTTTTCCCGGTAGCTGCAGTATCCCCAAACGCCCGGTACGGCTATGAGCATAACAAGCAGGAACAAAGTGTACCAGTCGTTGGTAAACAGCACTGCTGCCAGGGCGCCCATCGGCGGCATCAGGTTGATAAATGCAAGCAAGGGGGCGCGTTTATAGGCCGGGTTTTCTTCCCGGCTCATGCTTCGGAACACGATTAGGGCGAGTAGCGAAAGCCCCAGCACATGGGCAAAAGGGATCATCGGTGCCCCTGGGTTGTTGAAAAACTGACCAATATTTTCAACGCCCAGCAAAAGCCCGGATGGGTAGCGGAACCGGCCAGTTGGCGGCAAATCGCCCGGCAAAAAAGCCAACCCTGTAAACAACAGGGCGGCAGCCATGGCCGAAAGGGCGAATGCGCCGAAGTGCCGCTTGTAAAGGACGAACAGGTCTGAGAAAAGCTCGCCCGAGGAGCGGATTTTATAAAAAGGCAGATCTTGCAAATGGTCGGGCACCAGGCGGGTATCCCGAATGGGCGTGTTGAACCCGATCTGGGCCTTCAGCCTGGGGTACCAAACGAAGTAGAGCAGGACAAAGGCCAGGCAGAGCAGGATAAACATCCCCCGGATGATATCGGGTGTTTCCGTATGGCGGGTCAGGTACCCCTCAATAAAACCGGCAAGGATGATGATAGGGGCAATGCCAACCATCATTTTAATGCCCCGGCGGGCGGATTTTTGAAAAGCCTGCAGCCGGTTGTAAGTACCGGGAAACACCAGCCCCTGGCCCATGGTTATTCCGGCGGCGCCCGCAATGATGATGGCCGAAATTTCCAGCGTGCCGTGTATCCACACCGTCAGGAAAGATTCCCAGAACAAATCACGCTCTATAAAAAAGAACTGGAAAGCCCCCAGCATAATGCCGTTCCGGATAAGCACGGCAATAGAGCCAATGGTGAAAAAAGCACCGGTCACGAAGGTCAGGAAGGAGACCCAAAGGTTGTTGAGGGTAATGCCCAACGACATTTCAAATGCTCCCTTTTGTTTATAGACCGCCATGGGGTCGCCGGATTCGATGTTCTCAAGCGTCATGTCTACGTAATCATCGCCGAGGATGGTGCGCAGAAACTCCGGCTCCATCGCGCTGGACACCATGCCAATAAGCATAGCCAGGGCAAAAACCAGAAAAGAGAACCGGAATGCACCCCGGGCTTCGTAAACGAGTTGCGGGAGCTCATCGGTCCAAAAGGTAAGCAACCGTCGGGAGGAAGAACGTCGGTTGCGGTACAGCCGCGTAAACACGCGTTGTGCCAGGCCATTAAGGTAGACCCGCACCGAGCGGTTGGGGTAAAACGTACGGGCGTACGACAAGTCATCCGTTACCTGGACAAATAAGTCATCCAGCTCCTCAGCATCCCGGGATTCCTGCTCCAGGGCCTGGTTGAAGGCCTGCCACTTTTCCTTATTCTGCTGAATGAATTTTGTCTCGCGCATGCCGTAATTATTGAAGAAGCTCTATTTTAGGAAAAAAGTTGCAAACCGTAAATTATTTGTGCTAGTTTAGGCGTCAAACCTGGCATTGACCATGAAGACTATTGAGATAAGGACCGCCCAGAATGTGGTTATTGAGTACGAGCTTGCTGTGCTGCGGGAACGGGCATTGGCTTTTGCCATTGACTTTTTCATCATACTGATGATTTACTTTTTCGTGGTGGTGCTTCTCTTTGGCCGGTTGCTGGGCAGCCTGATGGGTGGCGGAATGCTGGCGGGTATCTTGTATGGCTTGTTTCCGCTGATCTTATTTATGGGCTACCACTTGTTTTCCGAAATCATGGCCAATGGGCAAACCTGGGGCAAGCGGGCTATGGGCATCCGGGTGGTGCGCATCGACGGGCAGGAGCCGGGGTTGAGCGACTACCTGCTGCGGGCCGTATTCCACATGGTAGACTCGATTTTCTCTTCCGGAATTCTTGCGGCGCTGTTCATCAGCTCTTCTTCCAATAACCAACGGCTGGGCGATATGACGGCCAACACCACCGTCATCCGGCTGCGGCACAATTTGCAGTTTGACCTGACAGATATCCTGAATATCAACTCTCTGGACAACTATGAGCTTACTTACCCGCAAGTCCGGCGATTGACCGAAGACGATATGCTGCTGCTTAAAACCATGATCGCCAGATACCGCAGCCACCGGAACAGCGCCCACCGGCAAGCTTTGTTGGAATTGACGGAGCACCTGAAAAACGTACTGGAAATCGAAGCGCTGCCCCCGGACCGCATCGAATTCCTGAAAACGCTCATCCGAGACTACATTGTCATCACCCGGTAGCTGTATTAACCCTAACTTAACGGGGCCAGGCACAACAACTTCCTGCTTAATTGCATTTAATAAACAGTTAATGTATTAAGGCATAAAAGTTAATTAGGTGCGCCTTCCCGTACATTAAGGCTTCTGTTGATGCCCCCGCTAAATTCCTTGCGGACCGCAATCACGAAAACGCATAATGATGAAAAAAACCTTCATGATAGAATTTGACCTGCCACAAACCTTTGATGAGGAATTTATGGCGCTCATCCCAAAACAGCGGTATATCATCAATACTATGCTCGCTGACGGCCGGGTCAAAGCTTATTCGCTTTCTATGGACCGTTCCAAACTTTGGACCATTATGATGGGCGAGTCTGAATTTGACATTATGGAAAATATTGCTCAAATGCCGCTAAGCGAGTACATGAGCCCGAATATTTCTGAGCTGATGTTCCACAACACTTCGGATGCAGTAATGCAGTTCAGCTTGAACTAAGAAAATCCCTCACTGGGAAAGATAAAGCCGCTGGGAAATGAGTTCCTCAGCGGCTTTTTATATACACAATTCCCAACCAAATTTCCCGACATTTTTTTGACAATTCTCGGTTTTAGGCGTTGTCTACGCAAATAGCCGGCGTTGGGCCAGAAAGAGCTGGCAGGTGGCTTGGCAACACGTATTGGGCGGTACGCTCCTGCCCGCCACAAAATTCCCTCCCGGCCCTAAACTTTATCCCAAAGGTCTTGTTATCGTTGCAAATGCAACCATTTATGGATGAGCACGCCCATTCACCTGTTGATTCTCTGGTTTTCCTGACCAACCGCGTTGGGCGCCTCCTGGCACAGGAAATCCGCCATCAGGCTTCAGTAGAGGAATGGGGTGTATCGGCGCAGCATATGGGTATTCTGGTTGATCTATGGGTAGAAGAAGGCGTCCGCCAACAGGACTTGGCTATTTCGAATATCAAAGACAAAGGCACGATTGCCCGCGCTTTGCAAAGCCTGGAAGCTTCGGGAATTGTTGCCCGGGTGCCAGACGAGAAAGACAAGCGCAACAAGCTGATCTACCTGACGAAGAGAGGAAAAGCCCTCCGGAGCCACTTGCTGCCACAAGCTCGCCGTACAGAATCGGAAGCTGCCAGGGGCATCTCCGAAGAAGAGCTGGCTACCTGCCAAAGGGTCCTGAAACATATTTACCATCAGTTTATAAAAGCATAAAAAACAGGCAACGCTGCTTTCCAATCTCAATTAAAGCCATATGAGCACCACCATCAGAAGAATTATGATTTTTGCGGGCCTCGTCATCCTCGTCGGCGCGTTCGCACTATCCCGCTTTCTAACCCAGCAGAAGGAGCCGCCTAGGCAGAAAGTTGCGGGGGCCCAAGTCAAAAAAGTGGATACCCTGCACGTTAACCTGGCTACCCTACCGACTACGCTCGATGTACAGGGCGAGCTTTCTGCCTACGACAAAATTGATATTTTTTCGGAGGTCACCGGCACCTTAGCAACCACCTCCCGGGCTTTTAAGGTGGGGGCCTACTTTCCAAAAGGCGAAGTGCTGATCAAAGTCGATGAAGAAGAGGCCAAGCTTTCCCTGCTTTCCCAGAAGAGCGATTTGCTCAATGCCATTACTCAATTGATGCCCGATTTGAAGATCGATTATCCGGAGAGCTACGCCAACTGGCAGGCCTATTTAGAGGAATTCGAAGTCGATGCGCCCCTCCAACCCTTTCCCGAGCCCGTTAGCGAACAGGAAAAGTACTTCATCGCCGCCCGCAATTTGTACAGTCAGTACTACAACATCCAAAGCACAGCGGAGCGGCTCGGCAAATATACCCTGCATGCCCCGTTCAGCGGCGTCCTCACAGAAGCTTCCATCAACCCCGGAGCGGTCGTACGCGCTGGCCAGAAGCTGGGGGTGCTCATGAGTACCGGGCACTTTGAGCTGGAAGCTACTGTAGCGCTGCGCGACCTCAAGTACATCACCGTAGGGAACCCCGTTGAGCTCTACTCAGATGACGTAGCGGGCAGCTGGGATGGGCGCATCAAGCGCATCAGCGACCAGGTGGATCCCGGCACCCAAACCGTCAAAGTCTTCATTGGGGTACGTGGAAAAGATCTACGGGAAAACATGTATCTGCGGGGCGAAGTGGCGGCCAGTGCCATTGATAGTGCTTATGCCCTACCCCGCAATCTGCTAAACGACCAGCAAGCTGTCTTTGTCGTGCGTGACTCCGTACTGCGCCTGGAGGAGGTCAGCGTATTGAAGATTACGGACGAGTCGGCTATCATCCGGGGTCTACCTGCAGGCACGCCTATTCTGGCCCAGCCTATACCCGATGCTTTTGACGGCATGAAAGTGAAAGTAAACCCCAACAACAACAATGCGCAATCCGCTGAACCCGGCTCCAAGGGCCAGCTTGGCAGCGCAGAATAAACACCCCACCATGCAGCGATTTATCAATTACTTTATCAAATTCCCGGTTGCCGCTAACCTGATTATGGTTGGGCTTTTCGTGCTCGGCCTGGCAGGGATCTACAATATGAAGTCGACCTTCTTCCCGGAGGTGCCGAGCCGGATTATCAAAATACAACTCGTTTATCCTGGCTCCTCCCCCGAAGAAATGGAGGAAGGGGTCGTCAAACGCATAGAGGAGAACCTCAAGGGGGTAACCGGTGTAGAGCGGTACACCTCCGTCTCCAGCGAGAATAGCGGTACCATCACCGTAGAGGTATTGAAAGGGTTTGATACCGATGATGTGCTCGTTGATGTGCGAAACGCAGTCAATCAAATTGCGTCTTTCCCGGCGGGGCTGGAACCCCCGGTCGTTTACATACAGGAAAACCTGGGTTTTGCCATCAGCTTTGCCCTGAGCGGAAAAGTCAACCTGAAAACCCTAAAGCGCTACGGCAGGCGGGTGGAAGAAGACCTGCGGCAGATGGAAGGGATTTCTAAGGTAAGCTTGAGTGGTTTCCCGGAGGAAGAAATCGAGATTGCTTTTCGCGAAAAGGACTTGCGGGCCTATGGTTTGACTTTCCAGGAAGCCACGCAAGCCGTGCGGGCAGCCAATATTGAAATTACCGGAGGCACCATCAAGGGGGAAGATGAGGAGCTGCTGGTGCGGGCGCGCAATAAACAGTATTACGCCGAGGGGTTGCGCGACATCATTGTCAAAACGACTCCGGAAGGCAGCGTGGTCCGCCTTTACGAAATCGCTGACCTTCAGGATAAGTGGGCGGATTCTCCTAACCGGAGCTTTCTGAACGGCGAGCCCTCTGTGGTCGTGACCGTGCAGAATACGCTGGAAGAAGATATGATTTCCATTACCGACCAAGTACAGGCTTACATTGCGGATTTCAATGCGGAGAATGATATTATAGAGGCCACCGTCATCCGGGATGGCTCCGATGTACTGCGGCAGCGGATCAATCTGCTCCTGGAGAATGGCATCTTAGGGTTTGGCATTGTGCTGATCCTGCTGGCCATGTTTCTCCACTGGCGCCTGGCATTCTGGGTGGCCCTTGCCATTCCCATCTCCTTTGCCGGTATGTTTATTGTTGCCGGTTCCCTGGGGGTGACCATCAACGTAATCTCCCTTTTCGGCATGATACTGGTGATTGGTATCCTGGTGGACGATGGCATCGTAATTGGGGAAAACATTTACCAGCAATACGAAGATGGAGTGCCTAGGCTGAAGGCTGCCCTGGAAGGCACGATACAGGTGCTGCCTGCTGTTTTTGCAGCTATCGTTACAACGGTGCTGGCCTTTTCCTCTTTCCTGTTTATCGACGGTAGACTGGGCGACTTTTTCTCTCAGATGGCCATCGTCGTCATTTTCTCCCTGGTCTTTTCATTGGTGGAGGGCGCGGTGATCCTGCCTACCCACGTTGCTCACAGCAAAGCGCTTAGCCCGGACCGGGATGCCAATAAAGTGCAGGAGGCTTTTGAACGCACCATGAACTGGATGCGCTACAAGCTGTACGGGCCATCGCTTAAATTTGCGATGCACAACAAGTTCTTTACCATTGCTGTATTGGTAGGCCTGCTGGTTATCACCGGTGGCGCAGTAGGCGGAGGCATTATTAGTACGACCTTTTTCCCGATCATCG
This sequence comes from uncultured Phaeodactylibacter sp., assembly GCA_964575505.1. Classification (GTDB taxonomy): domain Bacteria; phylum Bacteroidota; class Bacteroidia; order Chitinophagales; family Saprospiraceae; genus Phaeodactylibacter. Next base: position 33,414 of record CAZNSK010000005.1, on the reverse strand, counting down.
AGCGGGACGACATTTCCATACAGCTGCAGATGCCAGCCGGTACCCGGGAGCATATCACCCTCGATAAGCTGCAAATGATTGCCGATGCCGCCTGGCGCGCCAACGACTCCCTGAGCCAACATTACTTCGAGGGTGAAAAAGAAGCCATTGAACGAGTGGAGGTCAACCTGGGGCCGACCACCTATCAGGGCAACATCAATGTAAATATCCTGGATGGCGAAGACCGGGACAGCATGACCGCCCGGGCGGTGACCAACTCCATCCGGACTATGGTTGGGGGCATCCCTTCGGCGGAGGTGCTGACCTTTGGCGCGGCTTCTGCCTTTGGCAAGCCCATTTCCATATCCCTGGTGGGGGAAGACTACGAAGAGCTCAATGCCGCTACCGATGAAGTGAAACAGGCTATGCAGGGCCTATCCGAGCTTGCTGACGTTGTAGACAATAACCAGGAAGGGCTCCGGGAGGTGAACATACAGCTCACCGAAAAGGGCAAATACCTGGGCCTGAAGCTGCAAGACGTAGTCAGTCAGGTGCGCAGTGGCTTCTTCGGCAGTGAAGTGCAGCGGCTACAGCGGGGCCAGGACGAAGTACGGGTATGGGTGCGCTACGACCGCAAGGACCGCGACAACATTAATAAACTAAAGGACATGCGCATCCGCTTTGCAGACGGCCGTGCGTTTCCCCTCTCGGAAATTGCTACCCTTAGCCTGCAGCGGGGCGTGATCAATATTAACCACATCAACGGCAAGCGGGAGGTGAAAATAGAGGCGGATGTGTTCAGCAATGACGTATCCGTAAGTGATGTGACGGCGAGCCTCAAGGAAGACATCGTGCCGGAAATACTGAAGCGCTATGGCACGGTTTCTGCCATCTACGAGGGCCAGAACCGGGAACAGCAGAAGTCAGCCCAGTCTATACAAACCGTATTTAGCATCGTGCTGGCGCTTATGTTTTTTGTGATCTCCCTGACGTTCCGCTCGGTAGGGCAGGCACTGCTCGTATTTTTGCTGATCCCGTTCGGGCTCATCGGCGTGGGTTGGGGCCACTGGCTCATGGGCCTGCCCATCAGTTTGTTTTCTGCACTGGGCATCATTGCCCTGATCGGTATTTTAGTGAATGATGCCCTGGTATTCATTAGCACCTACAATACGATGATTGAGGCGGGCAAGTCCCATATGGATGCTGTGTACGAAACCGGTTTGTCCCGTTTCCGGCCCATTGTACTGACCACTATTACCACCTTTGCCGGGCTGGCCCCTTTGCTGTTTGAGAAAAGCCTGCAAGCGCAGTTTTTGATCCCGATGGCTATTGCTGTTTCGTTCGGGCTGCTGGTCGTCACCGCAGTTATTCTGGTGCTCTTGCCGGTCTTGCTGATTATTACCAACCGCTTCAAAGTTTATGCTTCCTACGCCTGGAATGGTGTGAAGCCCAGCTATGAGGCCGTGGAGCCTGCAGTACGGCGGGAAACGGGTTATGAATTCCTTTGGTATGTGCTGTTCACTTCCATCGTTATTGTGGGTGCTCTGGCGTTCTTCCTTCGGTGATGCTGTTGGAAAAACCTACCTTTGGCGCCAAAATACGAGCTATGGGGCTGAATAAAGATACGCTGGCCCAATTGGTGAAAATGAAAGCCAGGTTTGCGATGTCGGGCGCAGTTGCTACCTCCGTCGACTTTCTGCTTTACCTCTGGCTGGTGGATTACCAAGGCTGGGCACCGGTGCCTGCAAATGTCGTTTCCTATTCCTGTGCGGTGGTGCTGAATTTTATAATGCAAAAGCGCTTCGTGTTTCAGCTACAGGGGCCTGCCGGGCGGGCCTTCCTGCTATCCGTGCTGGTCTCTGTAGTCGGGCTGGGCATTAATACCGGGATCGTCTATGCCCTGACCCAGTTTGAATTTTTTCTGGAATACCAGGCCCTGACCAAGCTGATTGCGACCGGCATTGTATTCTTTTACAATTTTTACCTCAAGCGATATGTCTTTGAACGCAAGTTTATATAAGCCAACTATGAAAGTACAATCCGCACTGCTGCCTTTTTTCCTGCTCCTGCTGGTAGCCGGTCGAGGCCAGGAAAACCTCAGCTTGTCTGACGCTATTCAAAAGGGGTTAGACAACAACTACCAAATCAAGATTGCCGAAGCCCGTACGGATATCGCGGAGCGCAATAACGACTGGGCTATCGCCGGCAAAGTCCCTACGATCGACCTTACCCTGAACTCCCAAAACAACTACCGCAACCTCAGCAATCCGGCAGGCCCCCTGACGGCTTCAAATACGCTCAACACGGGTATTACTCCTGGTATAGAAGCAAGCTTAGTCCTTTTCGACGGCTACCGCGTACAGATCACCAAAGAGCAGCTGGAGGCCCAGGCCGAACTGAGCCAGAGCAATCAGCAGCTGGCGGTGCAAAACAGCATTCAGGCCATCATCAATGCGTATTACAATGCGTTGGTCCAGAAAGAGCAACTGGAAGTGCTGGAGGAAGTCCTGGAGCTCTCCCGTGACCGCGTGGCGTATCAGGAGGTCCGACAAGAGTTCGGTCAGTCAAGCACCTTCGACATCCTGCAAACGCAAGACGCCTACCTCAACGATTCCACCAACTACGTGCTGCAGATCAACACCTACGAAACCGCTATCCGCAACCTCAACCTGGCAATGGGCATTGACGATATGGGCACTTCCTACACCCTCACCGACACCCTTTCCTACGCAGCCGAAGACTATCAGCTGGCCGACCTGCAGCAGGAGATGGAAAGCAATAACGTGGAGCTGCGAAACGAGTACATCAACCGGGAGCTGTCGTCTATCAACACCCGACTGCAGGAGGCGGCTTTTAAACCTACGGTGCAGGTAAGCGCCGGGGGTACTTACAATGTCGGCATCTCTTTCGGCGAGCAAACCCTGAGCTTTGGCCCCAATGAGACCATACAGGAAATCCCACAGGTTGCAGCCCGAACTTTTCAGCCGTTCGTAAATTTTTCGGCTTCCTACCCGCTCTACGATGGTGGTGCCCGCAAAATCCGACTGGAGAATGCCCGCAAAGAGGAGCTCATCGCTCAGCTCAACATCAGCGACCTCAAGCGCACCCTCAACAACCAACTGGCCAATACCCTGGCCACCTACAACACCCAAAAGCGCCTGGTGGAAGTGACCACAAGCCTGGTGGAGAATGCCCGCCGCAACCTGGAAATTGCCGAAGAACGGTTTCGTGGGGGCTTGATAAATAGTTTCGATTATCGTACCATACAGGTGAGTTACATCAATGCTTCCCAGCAGCGCCTCAATGCCGTCTTCAACCTCAAAAATACAGAGACAGAGCTGATCCGCTTGATTGGGGGGCTGGTCCGATAAAAAACGGTTGACACATGGTACAACAATACGAATTCGCCCTCCCTGCTTTCGAGCGGGGCTACCACATCATCACTGCCGAAGTACAGCGGCAGTTGAAAGGTGGCTTGCCCGACTGCGGCATGCTCCACTTGTTCATCAAGCACACCTCCGCTGCCCTGGTCATCAATGAGAATGCGGACCCGGATGTGCGTACGGACTTCGAAAGCATCTTCAACCACGTCGTGCCGGAAAACCTCCCCTTTCTCACCCACACCATTGAGGGGCCCGACGATATGCCTGCTCACATCAAAGCAGCGATGATCGGCTCTTCCGTGACCATACCCATTACCAAAGGGCGGCTCAACCTGGGCACGTGGCAGGGGATTTATCTGTGCGAGTTCCGCAATCAGGGCGGTAGCCGGAAGCTGGTGGCTACGGTTTATGGGTGAATGGGCTGACTTTGGGGAGGACAGTGGGTGTTGTGGTTTTCCAGGCGGTGGCTGTGGGTTTGGTATTGTGGTATTGTGGTGCCGGGTTGGTACTTTAACCTTGCTTCCTCTATCCTTGTTTTGGTACTGTGGTGTTCCGCCTTCGCTTAAGTTAAGGTAGACAGGGGGTTACTGTGGTGTTTGCCCGCCTTCGCCTGTTGGCTTCGGCGGGCGGTGGTTTTTTGGTATTGCCGGGCTTGGACTGGTTGACCGGTAAGTTCAGTAAGAATCCCGCTGCAACAAAATTTGAATCCACAAATTGAACCGCTGCGCCTCGAAATGGCGAAACAAAGACTGGTAAGGCAGAAGGTTGTTTTTTACCGGAATTACCCCTTAACGCACTAATTTCCTACCCACAAGGTATACGGCACAGCCCGCGAAAAAAGTAATTTGCAGTACGCTATGCATCCAGGTATCGTTTTCCGGAAAAATGCTCAGGGCACCGATGAGGATCAGCAATGCGCCCGCCTTCATAGTCCGGCTTTGTTTTTTAGTCGTCTCCATTATTGGTTTGTACTTAGGGATGAGGGTATGTTTTTCAATGCTTTCCTTGAGAAGAAAAACAGCCAGAAACCCAGGTTGAAAAGTAAGATTTCATAGTACATCGGATAATCATCGGGCAGGACGATAAAGGCAGCAAGCATCACTACTACGCCGAGTGCGATGATAAGCTTGAGCAATTGTGCTTTTTTCATGCGTCTTTAGTTTAATTGGTTACCCTATAGGTTGGGAAAAGCGCTCCAGAATTACAGAGACTATTGAATTTTTTCGATTTCGAGTAGATAAGCCCTCAGGCGAGTGAGGTATTGCCCAAACTTCAGCTGCTGCATATACCTTTGTAAGAGGTAGGAAACGAGCCCAATAAAAATGGGCAGAAGTATCAACATAGCAGTCCGTAAATCAAGCGCAGGGCCATGATCCTGAAAAGCGTAGGCATAGTAAACCCAAGCGGTAACAACAGGTGTCATAAAGGTATCCGAAAAGATATTAAAGGCAATAACCCGCTCCATAGCACCAATAAAAGCCCGGAGGTTATCCCTTAGGTTGAGGGAGGAAGATTGAAGGGCTTTGATTTGAAGGTAAGCTTTGTAATTGAAGTAAACCATAATGCTTACCGACAGCGCTAGTACGCCAAATAAAGCAACGCACTCAACCGGGGAAAAAATAGCATGCAGCGGGTCTGGGGCGCCATAAAAGACCGATAGGAAAGCTAGCGCAACGGCCGCTAAAATCGCCAGGGATGCTATAATAAATTTCAGGTACAGCCCCCTTTTTATCTTAGATATTTCGGACCCAGACTTCCGGTGGAGCGTCGCGGTAATCGTTTCTTCATTCACCCGGTCTCGGTCAACGACCTCCTGTTGAAGCACTCCCCAGGCCAATTTCATTTCCATCACATCCATATTATTTACGCTTAATCGTCTTCGCTAATTTTTTTCGGATCCTCGTCATCTTCACCCGCACATGGTTTTGAGTGATGCCCACTATTTCGGCAATCTCCTCATTGGCCACTTCCTCCAGGTGCAGCATCATAATGGCTCGTTCGATTTTATTAAGCTTAGCAATCGCTTTGTACAACGCTTCAATCCTTTCATCCTCTTGCCCTTTTTTCGGAACCGGGGCAGGCGCCTTGATTTCATAGCTTTCCAGTACCACGAACTTCCGCTTCTTTTCCTTTCGGAAGTCCTGAATGGCAACGTTCAGGGCAATGCGGTACAGCCAGGAGGAAAACCGGGCCTCCCCTTTGAAGGAAGGATAGGACTTCCAGGCCTGCAGGACGATCTCCTGAAACAAGTCTTCTCTGTGCGCCTCATCATCGCAGTACATCCGGCAAACTTTGTGGATGATTCCCTGAGCATCATTTAGCAGCCTGATGAAGTCGGATTCCTGTTGTTCCCTTTCTGGCAAAAGCGATAACTTTTTCTGTAAGTTAAAGCTATCTGCCAGGAATTACAGGTGAGTATAATTTTTTGCGGGCAGGCCCAAAATGACTTTTACCTACAAAAGCAGACTGGCTTGCAGTTAGAGGTGACCTGGGTTTTGCCCCGTAAACTTATCCCTTATCTCCCCTTGCATATTCAACAGTGCCGTGCAGGACATCTGGGATTTTCGTAGTTTACGATCCCAAAATTCGATTCACACATGGCTTTTTTCGGAAAACTCATCAAGCGTAGCCTTACTGTAGGCGAACAATTGCAGAAACGGCGCCGCGCTGCACCCATCCAATTGCAGAGGCGGACCCTGCGCCGCCTGCTCAAGCGGGCGCAAGCTACCGCCTTTGGGCAATACTACGACTTTAAGGGCATACTGCAGGACGAGCACTGCATCCATACCTTCCGGGAAAAGGTGCCGATTTTCGACTACGATACCATGTACGAACAGTGGTGGCACATGGCCCTGCGCGAGGTGGAAGATGTGAGCTGGCCGGGCAAGGTAACCCACTTTGCGCTGAGCTCCGGCACTTCCGGAGCACCGAGCAAGCACATTCCGGTCACAGCCGATATGCGCCGCTCGATGAAGCACGCTGGCCTGCGGATGTTCTTCGCTCTCACCAACTTCGATGTCGACCCCGACCTCTTCACCAAGCCCATGCTGATGCTGGGCGGCAGCAGCGACCTGGACAATCAGGGTGGCTATTTCCGGGGCGACCTTAGCGGTATCAATGCCAGTCAGCCGCCGTTTTGGCTGCGGCCCTACTACAAGCCTGGGGGCAAAATTGCCCGTATTAAAAGCTGGGAAGAGAAAATTGCGGAGATTGCCCGCCACGCCCCCGACTGGGATATTGGTTTCCTGGTGGGCATCCCTTCCTGGCTGCAGCTCATGATGGAGCGCATTATCGAAGACCACCAGCTGAATACCATTCACGATATTTGGCCAAACCTGGAAGTCTGCGTGCACGGCGGCATCGCCTTCGAGCCCCTGAAAAAAGGCTTTGAGCGCCTGCTCGACCGCCCGCTCATCTACATGGACTCTTACCTGGCCAGCGAGGGCTTTATCGCCTATCAGCAGCGGCCGGAGACCAATGCTATGCGCCTGTTAATGCACAATGGTCTGTTTTTCGAATTCATCCCCTTCAACAGCAGCAACTTCGACGAAGACGGCAAACTGATCGGGAGCCCACAGACCCTGACCATAGCGGAAGTGGAGCCTGGGGTAGACTACGCCCTTCTGCTCACTACCTGTGCCGGAGCCTGGCGCTACCTTATCGGGGATACCGTGCGCTTTCTGGAAGCCGGTAAGCCCGAGATTACCATCAGCGGCCGGACCAAGCACTTCCTCAGCATCTGCGGAGAGCACCTTTCGGTTGATAATATGAATCAGGGCATACAAGCCGTGGAAGAAGCCCTTGACCTGAGCGTGCGGGAGTTTACGGTGGCCCCGGTGCAGGAAGGTAACCGGTTTTTGCACCATTGGTACATTGGCACAGAGCGGGAAGTGGACAAGGAGCAAGTCACCTTCCTCCTCGACGAGGCCCTGAAGCAGGTCAATGATGATTACAAAACAGAGCGCGACAGCCTGCTGGGCATACGGGTGGAAATCCTGCCCATTCAGCGCTTCTACGATTGGCAGGCGGCTAAGGGCAAGCTCGGCGGGCAGAACAAATTCCCCCGCGTGATGAAGGGCAAGCGCTTTGCGGAGTGGTCGGCTTTTGTGCACCGGAGTCTGCGGCAGGAGGGTGGGGGTTAATACCGGGAACTACAAGACTGCAGCATGTGTTATTCATGTATTCTGAAAGCTTAATTTTCAATAGTATGGGTATACAAATTTCCTCAAAAATGCTTCAGGAGCTCAACATGACTCCACAAGAATTCCTAATTGAGATGGCTACTCATTTTTACGACCTGGGCAAAATGACTATGGGACAAGCCCGTAGTTTTGCGAGTATTGACCAAATAAACTTCCAGAAAGAGCTGTCCAAAAGGAACATAAATATCAAATATGAGGTAGAGGATTTAATGGATGCTTTGAAAGCGATGGAGACCTACAACCAAAAGTTAAATAAGTAGAATTCGGTTATGGTCGTTATCAGCGATACTACGACAATCACTAACCTCGTTCAGAAAAGCCTTTACGAGTTTGTACTTTCTAACATGAATGAGAGGTAACCCAGTATCTTTAGTTCGGTAAAACCTCGTCTTCCAACAGACGATTGTAGTAGTTTCCTAAATCCGAACAAATTCCCGAAGGTTTTCCGGCGTGACCACCTTTGCCTCTGCCAACTTTCTACCGGACGAGTGCCTTTAGGAATGAGAAATAAATAACTCATCATTTTTGACGGGCGCTTTTGCCCCAATACTTCGTTAGAAAGCCTCGCCGATGCGCTGCATCGCCTACGTTTTCTGCCTCGTCTCAGAACAAAATCTCCTCGGTCAAAAGCGCGATTTATTTATTCCTCATTCCTTAGCGTTCTTTCTATCATATTCAAACATAATAAAAAGAGAGTCAACGCTCCAAAAATTATAATAAAAAGCAAGGTTAACGCTCTTTTTATTATAGACTTGATGCGTCGGGTCAGTGTAGTGGGAAAAATGAGCTATTTTCAACCACGTGAAGGCTTTTTTTTGGAGCTTAGCCTGAGCTAAGTGACTGAAAAAAGGTATAGCGTGAGAAGGAAAGAGCCATTTTAACCCTGCAATGATCCCCGACGCATCAAGTCTTATGTTTTGACTTTTACTGCCTCCCCCCAAAGTTACGATCTGCTCTACCTCAGGCAATGGACACTGTACTCAGGCGAAGCGTTCACCGCCCTCAAAAACCCAAAAGCGGTGCCTGCCTATACCTTGCACTCGAACCTCTACCCGGCAGATTCGTTCAAGAGACGCACCAAAACTACCGCTCCTATGAATGTCGCGCAAAAACTGATTGATGCCCACCTCGTTGAAGGTGAAATGACGCCCGGTACGGAAATTGGCCTGAAAATTGACCAGGCACTGCAACAAGATGCCACAGGCACGCTCGTAATGCTGGAACTGGAAGCTATGGGGCTCGACAAAGCTCAGACAGAGGTCGCCGTACAGTACGTCGACCACAACCTCCTGCAGGGCGACCACAAAAATGCCGATGACCACCTTTTCCTGCAATCCGCTGCTGAAAAATACGGTTACTGGTTTAGCCGGCCCGGCAATGGGGTCAGCCACCCGGTGCACATGGAACGCTTCGGCAAGCCTGGCAAAACCATGGTGGGCTCCGACAGCCATACCCCGGCCGCCGGGGCGCTGGGCATGCTGGCCATCGGTACCGGAGGGCTGGACGTGGCAGCCGCCGTGGCAGGCAAGCCCTACTTCGTCAAAATGCCAAAGGTGATGGGCGTGGAGCTCAAAGGGCAGTTGCCCGACTGGGTGAGCGCCAAGGATGTCATCCTGGAAATGCTGCGCCGCTACGATGTCAAAGGGGGCATGGGCTACATCCTGGAGTACTATGGAGAAGGGCTGAAATCCCTCTCGGCTATGGACCGCCATGTCATTGCCAATATGGGAACGGAGTTGGGAGCTACCACTTCCGTTTTCCCGGCTGATGAAGAGATCAAGCGTTTTCTGCGTGCGCAGGGCCGGGAGGAGGCCTTCTCGGAGCTGAAAGCCGATGCAGATGCCAGGTACGATGCCCATGAGGTCATTGACCTTTCCGAACTGGAACCCCTAATCGCCAAGCCCAGCAGCCCGGGCAATGTAGTGCCGGTACGGGAAGTGGCTGGTCAATCGGTACATCAGGTGGTGATCGGTTCGAGTGCTAATCCGGGGCTACGCGACTTCTGGGTGGTTTCCGAAATTGTAAAAGGCCGTATGGCGCATCCCGATGTGTCTTTTGATATCAACCCTACTTCCCGGCAACTTACGGAGAACCTGTCGCGCACCGATGGTTTCTTCAACCTCCTGCACGCCGGCGCCCGCTTCCATCAGTCGGGCTGTATGGGCTGTATCGGCATGGGGCAGGCACCCGCCAGCGGAAAGGTCAGCCTGCGGACTATGCCCCGCAATTTCCCGGGCCGCTCAGGCACGCTCGACGATCAGGTGTACCTTTGCAGCCCGGAGACGGCTGCTGCGGCAGCCCTGACTGGAAAAATTACAGACCCCAGGGACCTGGAAAAAGATTTGGGGATTTCTTACCCGAAGTATGAAACTCCGGATCAGCAGATCATCAACGAACAGATGCTGGTTGCCCCTCCCCAAAACGGACAGGATACCGATTTGGTCAAAGGGCCCAATATCCAGTCGCTGCCTACCTTTGATCCCTATCCAAATGCCTACGACGCACCGGTACTGCTGAAAATGGGCGATAACGTTTCCACCGATGAAATCCTGAAAGCCGGAGCAGAGGTACTGCCACTGCGGAGCAATATCCCGGAGATTAGCAAATACAGCTATATCGTGATTGATGACACTTTTTATGACCGGGCAAAAGATGCTCAGGCTGCCCATCCGGGGCATATCGTAGTCGCGGGTGAGAATTACGCGCAGGGGTCCAGCCGGGAGCATGCTGCACTCGCACCTAAGTATCTGGGGCAACTGGCGGTGATTGCTAAAAGTTATGCCCGGATTGGCTGGCAGAACCTGGTCAACTTCGGTATTCTTCCGCTGGAATTCATCAACCCTGAAGACTACGAAAAAATCGGGCAGGGAGACATGCTCGCCGTAACTTCTGCCCGTGAGTCGATTCAGTCAGGCGATGACATACACATCCGCAACCTCACGAAAAATACGGATATCGCCTGCCGGCATAGCCTGAGTGGGCGTCAGGTGGAGGTCTTGCTGAAGGGTGGGATTATCAATCACTTCAAAGAATAACAGGGTGCAGGAGCCTTCTTTTAAGCCCGGCAACGTACAATTAGCCAAAAAGAGAGGACGGGCATGGAACCGACTGTTAGCAGTAATCTTCTTCCACGCCCGCTACCCTCCTTATCTTGCAATAACCAATTTCTTCATTTGAATGCCATACCGGGTGCGTACTGACAAATAGTAAAGCCCTGCTGGCAGGTGGTGCAGATGGAGTGTGTGGCTGACTGTGCTGCCGGGCAGGTGTTCATCGTGCAACAATTGCCCGTTCTGATTAAACAGGGAGACCTGACCAGCTTCCTCAAAACGCAGCTCAAAGGTGCCCTCTCCCGGATTTGGGAAAAGCTGAAAGTCAGGCATATGCCCCATTTCAGTCGTACTGCTCAGGAAATCTATTTCTGCCGTAACTTCCGATAAGCAACCCGAAGCATCCGTAACCGTCACCGTGTAAGTACCGGCTGGCAGGTCTGGGAGGTCTTCCGTGGTGGCCCCTGTGCTCCAGTCAAAGGTGTAGGGGGGTAACCCACCGGTCACGATCAGATCAATGCCGCCCAGGGTGTCGTCCACCTGCGGCAGAGCATCCACTACGATGTTGAGGCAGGCCGCGAGGCTCCAGATTTCACTCCCGCGCAGCCCGTCATTGGCGGCAAAGTAGAGCTTGTCGTTGAAAAGCGTAAGTGAGGTAGGATCACCATCGCGTACCCCCGGCCGTATGTCGGCAATAATTGCGAAGGTACTGTCAGCGGCATCGTATTCCCAAAATTCGCGCCCGTACTCCTCCGTGTAAGCGGAGCAATACAGCTTATCATTGAATACCACCAAATCCCTCGGATTGCTTGAGCCAGAGGTAATGTCTTGTGTAAGGTTCACCTCGCCCGTTGCCGGGTCGTACACAAGCAATTCTGTACCCTGACTGCTGCTGAGGCGGCCGGAAAAGTAAATTTTGTCCTGATAAAAAGTAAGGTACTCAGGGTACAAATTCCCGCCAATATCCGTGAGCAGCTCCACTTCATCCGTTGCCGGGTCGTAACGGAACAGCTCGAAGCCAGCGTCCGGATGATTGGCCCGGAAGTAGAGCACCCCATCCTTCTCAACGATGTCTTCCGGGCTCCCATCAGGAGACCCTGGCTGGATATCGGTAACGAGTTCCACAGCATCCGTATCGCTTTGATAACGCCATAGTTCGTAGCCCGACACGCCATCCTCTGCCCGAAAGTAGAGCGCACCTGCACAAACGATCAGCCCTTCCGGGTTAGCGTCTTCTTCGCCGGGGTAGAGGTCGGCTACCACTTCGAAAGTATTGGTTGCCGGGTCGTAAGCGTGAAGCTCATCACCCAATTCCTCGTTATAAGCTTTAAAAAACACCCGCTCGTCGTAGGCGACCACATCGGTGATATGCCCCGTATGGCTGGGGGTGGAAAAGGCTGTGGCTTCAATCTGCCCGGTGGCATCGTCATAGCTCAACAGCCCGTAACCACTGTCGGGGTGAATGCCGGAAAAATAGAGCTTCCCAGCCTGTACTGCAAAATTATCAGGCCGCAGGCTGCCCGGCGTATCGGAAAGGAGCTCGGTGGCACCGGTAGCCGGATTGTACACCCAGATTTCCCGCCCGCTGTTGGCTTCATCGGCACCGAAATACAGATTGCCGTTATAGGCGGTAAAGCCGTAGGGGTCGGAGCCGATGGTGGTGGTATTGATATCGGCAGCGACCTCAATTTCCGTACTGCCAGCGGTGTAGGTTAGCAATTCATCGCCCACCTCAGGATGAAGACCGGAAAGGTAGAGGGTGTTACCGGTACTGTACTCGATGGTTATATAGGTAGGAACGCCATCTCCGTCTAACTGAGCGATTTCTGACACCATGTCGGTGTTCTTGTCGTAGGCATACAGGTAGCGTCTGCTGAGGTCCTGCCCGGCAATGAAGTACAACTGCCCGTTGAATGGCGTGAAACCAGCCGGGGAGGCATTGCCATCCGGGTTGAGGTCGGCCACCAACTCCACCTGATTGGTTTGGGTATTGAAACGGCGCAGCTCTGTGCCCCAGCTAAGGTCACGGGCCGAGAAATACAGATCGCCCTCAAAAGGCGTGAAACCAAATGGAGTACTACTCGCTGGTCCGGTGTAAATCTCTGGCAAATCCAGCAGGGTATTGCTGGCGATGTCGTACGCATAGAATTCATCGCCCATGCCCGACACAAAGCCCTGGAAAAACAAACGCCCATCCATGTGGGTCAGCAGGTCGATGCTGGGGTAAAGGCCATTGGGGCTTTCGTAAGTAATGTTCTCCACTATCCCGCTCACCGGGTCGAGCCGCCACAACCGGCTATCGCTGACCCCGTCATTGGCAGTAAACCAGACGTGATCGCCCACTACATTGAAGAAATTGGGGGAGCTGCTTCCACCGGGATTGAGGTCCTGCACTATTAATTCTTTGGTGGCCAGATTAAAGCGGCCCAGCTCGAAACCAGCCACGGGGTCTTCAAAAGACAAATAGAGCCACCCCTCGTGTGCCATAAGGTTGGCGGGGTTCCTGATCAGGTTGTTCATAGTATCGAACACGCGCCCTAGCGAGTCCGTCGCCGGATCGTATTCGTATAGATAGGAATCCCCGCCACCGGGGCGGGCTCCAAAGTAGAGCCGCCCATCGTAGGCTAATAGTTGGGAAATATTGCTGCTGCCATCAAGGGGGCTGATGTCTGCAATGAGTACGCTGGAACCCTCAGCCGGGTCGTACCGGTGTAGCTCCCGGCCGAATTGCCCATCTTCAGCGGTAAAGTAAATCTTGCCTTCGAGTTCGGCAAAGTCGCGGGGGTCCGAGCTGGCAGGCTCCTGATTGATATCGCGCTCCAGGGTCAGTTGGGCGGAGGCCGACAAAACGATCAGGCAAAAAACGGTGCTCAATAGGGTCTTCATCAGTTCTTGGGGAATGATTAGACGCCAAAGATACCGCCGGCTGCGCTGCCCTTTCTATAGGAATTCATAGAGGTGTTGGCCGGGCGGGTATTTTTTGTTGAGGTTACCAGCCCCAGGTGCCGGGGCCGCCTTTGAACGGGCCTATAATTTTGGAAGTGATCCACCCGCCGTAGAAGTCGCCTTCCTGTGCCTGCACCCGCTCATCACCAACGTAGCACTCGTCTACTTTGCTAGGGTAGAAAGCCAGGTAGTCTTTGATGGGCGCAAAGGCCGGCCGGGGGTCCGGATAGCTCCAGGCCAACTGCTGAACGCTACTTTCGCCAATCTTCAGGTCCCAGTACCGCGCTTTGCCTTTGAACTCGCAGTAGGTTTGAAATTTTGGAGACTGTTTCAGTACCCCCTCCTTAATATCCTCGGGCGGCAGGTAATACACCGGCGGATGGCTGGTTTCCAGTACCCGGTAGGCCCGGTTGGTCGAGGCGATGACCTCTCCCTGATGCTTAATGGTGATGTGAGCGGAGACCGGTTCCAGCTTAGGCGGCCGGGGATAGTCCCAGACGCTTTCCTGTCCGGGCTTGGGTGGTATGCGTTTCTTTTTCATACGCTTGAAACGGGAAAAACAGCCGTTGGTTGGCCATCGCATCATCATCCCATGAAAATCACTAGCTTTGCAAGCATCATCATAAGCAGTCGCCCGTGTCCCTACTCAAGAAACTGGCAGGTGAGACCGCCATCTACGGCACGAGCAGCATTCTGAGCCGCTTGCTGCACTTCGTCATCCTGACGCCCTTCCTGACGTACTACTTCACGAAGCAGGAATACGGCGTGGTGACCGACCTCTACGCCTGGGCTGCCCTCCTCCTCGTCATCTACACCTATCGGATGGAGACGGCCTTCTTCCGATTTGGCAGCAAGGAATCGGATATGGAGCGCAGCTTTTCTACGGCTGCCATCAGCCTGTTGGTTTCCACGGCGGTGCTGACGGTGCTTTTCCTGGCCTTTGCCCCCGAAATCGCCCGTTGGCTGCACTACCCCGACCGACCGGAGTATGTGCGCTGGTTTGCGCTCATCATTGCTTTTGATGCCCTGGCAGCCATTCCCTTTGCGCGCCTGCGCCTGGAAAACCGCCCCATCCGCTTTGCGGTGATCAAGACGCTGAATATCCTCGTGAATATTTTCTTCATTTTTTTCTTTCTCAAAATCTGCCCCTGGCTCTTGGAGCAAGGGTACGAATGGGCGGGCGGGCTGTACAATCCCGAGCGGGAAATCGGCTATGTCTTCTTATCCAACCTGCTGGCCAGCGGCGCCGTCCTGCTTTTTTTGGCGCCCCAGCTGCTTAAAGCACAATGGACCTTTGAAGCCGGTCTTTGGAGGCGGATGCTCCGGTACGCTGCCCCGCTGATCGTGGTGGGCGTAGCCGGTATTGTCAATCAGTTTGTGGGCATCCCCCTGCTCAAGGAACTGGCTTCTGATGACCTGGACTATAACATCGCCCAAGTTGGCTTGTACGGGGCTGCCGCCAAACTGGCCGTGCTGATGAACCTCTTCACCCAGGCCTTCAACTACGCCGCCGAGCCTTTCTTCTTCCGGAATGCTGAGCGGGAAGACAAGAGCACGCTCTATGCGCAGGTGGGGCAAGGCTTCACCCTCGTGGGCTGCCTGGCCTTCGTGGGCATCATGCTGTATATGGGCATCATTCAGTACTACCTCGGAGCCGACCTACGGGGCGGTCTCGCTGTGGTGCCATTCCTGCTGATGGCCTACCTTTTTCTCGGGCTCTACTACAACTTTAGCATCTGGTACAAACTCGCGGACCGGACCATTATCGGCGGGTATATTGCCACGGCCGGTTCTGTGATCACAATTGGGCTGAATGTCTGGCTCATCCCCCGGTACGGCTACCTGGCACCGGGATTGGCTGCTTTAGCCTGCTACAGCTTTATGGCTGCTGCCAGTTACCTTACCGGGCAGCGGTATTATCCTATTCATTATCCGGTGGGCCGAATGGCGCTGTACATGCTGGGCGCAATTGCCGCCTACGCGCTGAGCCTGCTGCTGCAAAAATCCTACACGCCAGGCTTTGTTGCCGGGCTGGCGCTGAATACCGTTTTATTATTGGGCTATTTGTCCTTCCTGGCAGTGTTGGAACGGCAAGGGCTAAGGCGGGTATTGGAACAATTGCGGAAACGTTAAGGTGATTTAGAATATCTGGAATTATGATTATTCAATTGGCTGTCAGGTCGCGACTCTAAAGTCGCCACCTGACTTGGAGTCAGATAAAATAATACGAGTTAAATTTCTCCCCTATGGATAGCGCTACCTATTTTCAGCTTGATGAACAAACCGAGGAAAAACTCGAGTGGTACGATGGCAAGGTTTTTCCGGTTGGAGCCGGAACGATCAACCATGCTTTGGTTAGCGGTAATGTTTATGCCGGGCTGCGTTCGGCGCTGACCTGCGGGAAGGCAAAGTGTCAGGCATTTAGTAGCCAACTACGCATCCACATCCAAGCCGTCAACGCCTACGTTTATCCCGATGCCTCCATTGCCTGCCCGCCCCTGAATACGGTATCGGAGCCCGCAGAAGCCATTACCAAACCCATTCTAATTGCAGAGGTGTTATCGCCTTCCACCGAAAGTTACGACCGGGGCGGGAAATTTCACCGGTATCGCCAATTGGATTCCCTTCAGGAGTTTGTGTTGATTGACAGTCAATCGTATACAGTGGAAGTGTACCGGCGAAAAGGAGATTTGTGGCAAATCGTAGTCTTCACCGGACTCGAACAGGAAGTAGCGCTTGGCGCCATCAACGGCAGCCTGAGCATGGAAGCCATCTACAGCGGGATAGAACTATAACTTCGGCGTACTGTGGTACACTACTAAAAACCCCAGCAACATCCGCATCGGCAGAGGCACTTCATCAGACAGTTCATCCACCACGATCCAGTCCCGCAGGTCCCCTTCGTAGGCGGTGTACATCTCAAACCAGCCGTGGCGTCCGCTCCCGATCGCCCAGTCCTCCGCCAGATTCTGATAGCGGGTACGCAGGGTGACGGTGTGCGTGCCATCGGTGACCCGCCATTCCCGAAAGTTATTGCGAAAAATGGTCCGGGCCGTAGCGATGGCATTATCGCCCCGGGCTTCCCACTCGTTGGGGTTGTCAGGCCACTTTTGCCGGATCGTGCCTACGCCCTCCCCAATGCGGTACTGCCAGCGGCTCCAGTCGTCCTGCGCCACGGAAGCCAGGCGCAGCTCGCCCCGGCTTTCGGTTTCCGTGGTGAAGATGTCCCACTCGGCAAAGCTGTCGTTCCAGCGGGTGGCCATGCCGGTGAGGGCAGCGGTGTCGACCAGAGGTTTGGTGAGGGGCGTTTGGGCCGGCAGAACCACTGCCGAACAAAGCACCAGGAATAAGGAAAGGCTGTACTTCATCTCCACGTGTTTGTAGAAGAACGCAACACCATAAACCTTAGTTTTTAGACTCACCGGCTACGTGTGTATAACAAATTGCACAAAACAGAAAGTGACCACCGGCTATCAAAGTGCGACAGCTGCTGGGGTAGAGCTTCCCGCTCTGCTCCAGCTTATCCATGAATGCAGCCAGGCTATTCAACGTAGTGCAATTTGTTATGCACACCCCGGCCGCAGCAGCATTGTAGCTCTTGCTCAAAATATTCATATTCAAGCCTCAATCGTTCCAGTTATGAAGTTTTCAACCCTTGCCTGCTTGTTATGCTTGCCGCTCTGTGCCCTTGGCCAGGCCCATATTGTTGGATTTGTAAAGCTGCAGAGCAGTGGCGGGCAAGCCCTGCCCAATGCGGAAACCTGGGCGATCGGCTGCACGGCAGCCCCCGAGCGCTTCAGCAACAGCAAAGGCTACTTTGAGCTCCGCTTCCCCAGCAAATCGCCGGGAGGTATCATCCGTAATATTTCCGTAACCCTACCTGGCTACGAGGTCGTCAACAAAAAGAAGCTGTAGAGCTACGGATTGCTCAAACAACCTGCGGACAACCCGCTCATCATCGTACTCTGCCAGCAGGGCGACTACCGGAAAGCCGCCGCCGGCTACTATCAGACCCTGTTTGAGGAAGGGCAAAGCGAGCTGAAAGCCGAAAAGGAAAGGCTGGAAAAACGGCTGGAGGAGGAACGTAGCAACCGACAGTCGATTGAAGCCCAATTGGCGGAGATCACCGCCAAACTGGAAAACCTGCCGCAGGTGGCCGAAGCGGCAGCCGATTACTTTGCCAAAATCGACCTCGACCAGGCCACCCAGCTCCAGCAAAAAGCCATCAAAGCCCTGGAAGCAGGCAAGATACAGGAGGTCCTGGAAGCCATGCCCGAGCAGCTCATGGACGAGCAGCTGAACACCGCGCTGGAACGGAAGCAACAACTGGAAGCCCAGCTTGCGGAAACCAATCAGCTCATCGAGCAAAGCATCGAGAACTACGTCTTCAAAGCGCAGCTTTTCGTCTCCGCCGGGCAGTACACGGCCGCCGAGCGCCTCTACGAAAAAGCGATTGCTGCCGATACCAGCAATATGGAACTGGTGTACGACTACGCCCTTTTCCTGGAGGAGATTAACCGCTACGACAAAGCCCTTATGCTTCTTAAGCAAATAAGTAGGGAAGCCAGGAACAGCTGGTGGGCAGCTAATGCCTATAGCTACATGGGCAACATTTATAAGGAAACGGGCCATTACCGGCGGGCGCAGGAGGCTTACGCCAAAAACGAATGGCTGTACGACAGCCTGTGCCGCACCGATCCGGGCAATGCCTTTTTCCAAGAAAACCTCGCCGTCGCCTATGCTCACCTGGGAGATCTGCATCTGGCGCAGTTAGCCTACGATTCTGCGCTGGCTTGCTACCGCCTGGAAACTACTCTCTACCAGTCGCTGCACCAAAGCCATCTGGGCAGCTGGCAGGTCAGAAGAGGGTTAGCTCTGGCCCTCAGCCGAACGGGGGAAGCCTATTACCGGTCAAGGGTACTGGATTCTGCTCAGCACTACTACCACCGGTACTTTCAGCTACAGCAGGAAATTCACCAGGGTCAACCCGACAGCCAAGACCATCAATACGATCTCGCCATCGCTTACGAAAAAATGGCGATGAGCTACCGGGAGGCCGGCCGCTTCGACTCCGCCAGCCATTATTTCCGGCAGGAACGCGCCCTTTTTGAGCAACTCTGCCAGGCAGCGCCCTGGAATCAGGACTACAAACACGGCTTGTCCATGGCCTATTCCCAATCGCGAGCGCTGTACCAACGGATGGGAGACCTGGATACCGCTTTGGTTTTCGCCCAAAAGGACCTCAAGCTTGCACAGGAGCTTCACCAGGGCCAGCCCGGGAATCTCGACTTCTGGTCTGGCATGGGCATTGCTTATCTGCACAATGGGGCGGTTTTGGAAACCCTGGACTGCACAGCACAAGCCATTGCCCACTACAGCCAGGCGGCACAGGTTTTCCGGAATATCTTCGAGGCGAAAGGCATCGGGCTGTATCAGGAATACGAACAGACTGCCGCTCGTTCAGCAGAGGCTGCGCGCTTATCGCAACGGCCCGTTTCTGAGCGGCTGGAGCACTTGCTCCAACAAGCCGACACCGTACATTCTATGGCCGAAAAATTGTACTACCAGCAGTGGGCGGTAGATATCCTCGACAGACTGCTCGATGCCATCGATGGGGAAGATCAGGATTTTAAAGATTGGACGGCAGAACAGTACGGAAGCCTATCCTGGTACCGTCTTTTCAATCAGCAATTTCCGGAGGCAGAAACGGCAGCGCGCCGCGGCATTACCCTGGGCGGGGAGAATGCCGAGTGGATACACACCAATCTGGCCCTGTCGCTGCTCTACCAGGGCAAGTATGAAGATGCACAGGCGGTATACCTTGAATTTAAGGGGCAAGCGTACGATGAGCAGCAAAGCTGAGCGGATATTTTTGTAAAAGACCTGGATGAATTGCAAGCCGTCGGCATCACCCATCCCGATGTAGCCAAAATCCGAAAACTGCTTAAGCCCTAGTCCGCGCACAGGCAGGTATGCTCAATCGTTAAGGTGTGTAACATTTTGGGTGTCAATTCGTAAACCAACATATCTTTGCGCCCACAATCAAAAAACCTATGCTCCGTCAGTTCCTGGCCGGGATATTTGAAATCACGCACGGCATTATGCTCACCCTGCTCTTCGCCGGAGCCGTGATTGTAGGGCTCTATGTCTATCAGAACCGCTGGGACGAGGTATCGGAGCTCCCTGTTATCCGGGAAATTACCGGTAATTACCAGCAGGGTCTGCAAGCGATCGGCGGGCTCTCGGGACTGGCGCTGGAGCGGTACGAAACGGGCGGCTTCCAGGCGGTTGGTGGGGATTTAAGCGGGCAACTGCCCCAACTCGCCCGCGCCTGGAATGCGAATGATATCCTACACAAACTGCGCTTCTCCAAATCCAAAATGCGGCAGGCAAAAGTATTCACCCGCTATATTGACCAGCACGCGGAGACCGCCCTGCGCGATATGCTGCTGCACCGGGTGCCCGCAAGCATCAAGCTGGCGCAGGCCCTGCTGGAATCCCGGGCCGGGCAGTCCAGCCTGGCTCGCAATACCAATAACCACTTCGGCATCAAAGCCCGCCCCAGTGCCCAGGCCCGACGGAAGATCCGCGAGCGCCGCTACGCCGACCTCTACAATCATGAATTCATCCCCGTAGCCCCAGCCATTGGTGCCTGGCGCTTCCACGACGATAATACTTACGACCGGTTCGAGACCTACGAAACAGTTGGCGACAGCTACGCCCGACATACGCAGTTGCTCACCCGCGGCTGCACCTTCGGGCATACCGGCTGCTATGCCTGGATATGGGCCGCTTATCCACCGGGGCAAGAGCACGACATCCGGGAGGCGGCCGCCGCTTTTTACCACCGTTCTGGTATTGCAGCCGCCGATTTCTTTGACGGAGATACCACAGTGCCCTACTACGCCGCCTGCGCTGCTGGCCTAAAGATGGCGGGCTACGCGACCAGCCCGACCTACCATAAAAAAATAACGTATATTATCGAAACCTATGAGTTGTGGCGCTTCGACCTTGCCCTGCTCAAGGCTTTTGAGTGACCTCTATTTCTTACACAACAACTGAGTCAAACCATGAAACAAGATTACCGTAACCGCAACAGCAGCCTGAGCGGCTTGCTCAAATTACTAGGGGCTATATTTGCCCTTATCCTGATCATCGGTGCCCTGGATAAAGCGGGCATTAAAGTGGTGATGGGCGATAAGCCCTCCGGCAATGCTTACGAAAGCAGCGTACTGCCCCGTACGGAAGCAGAAGTAGAACGGCCCCGCCAAGCGTACAGTGCCCCCGCAACGCCCAAGGCCTACGAGGGTCGGGCAGCCCGCCCCACCGCTCATCCAAGCAGCCGCCTCACCGCCACGGATATTGACAATTTTCTCGACCGCTTTGCTGCTACCGCCCGCAAGCAGGCACTGGAGCAGGGCGTGCCGGCGGGCATTGCCCTGGCGTACGGTATCGAAGAACTGAAGCGCGGCCACCGCATTGATTCCTGGGAGGATTTCCGCGAAAATGTAGTGCAGCCCCTCGCCCGCCTCAAGCAGGAGGTGCCCCGCGATGCCCTCGCCCGCTATTTCAAATACTCAGCCAACAGCCAACGCTGGGCGCAGGGCCTGGGGCGCTACTCCCGCTATTCTGAACAGCAGCTCCTCGACAATCTGTCGGCTCATCAGCTGGAAGCAGAGGACGAAGCCGTAACGGCAATACTGCTGAACCAGCCCGATGATGACCCACGGGCCGAAGCGGTCGCTGACGAAGTGACCGCCAAGATCGTACGCCGTCAAAACCGGGCCCGCCAGCCGGCCAGCCGGGAAGCCGGCACCCCTGAAACCGGCCAGAAAGCTTGGCGGTCGTTCTACGAGGAAGAGGTAGGCCGGGAAGTCGCCAAAGAGATTGCCCGCAAAAAACTGCGCAGCGGCCAGTACATCGGCGAGGATGATATGGAAGCTCTCATTGAAGAAACCAATGAGGAAACGGAAACTACGATGCAAAGCAATATCGGCCTGCTGGGGCGCAAAATCAACCGCAACCACAAGGATGCCGGCCAGAAGCTCGACATTACCCAGCCGCGCAACGCCCAGGCCCGGGAAGAACTTTACCAAAGGAAGCTCCGCGAGCAAGGGTATGTGAAGGGCCACCGAAAGTAGCCAAGCCCGGCAGCCACGAAAATACGGGTGTTAATATTTATAAAATCCATTGTTTGCAGGAAGATAAATATTGAATAAATATTATATTTGTGGCTGTTTCTGCGCAAGACGACCTGGTGAAACGGAAAATCCGCAAGCCGTCCGCTTTGGGTTTTTCGCACAGTACCTGATGCCGATAGTAGGAGCACCCGCCGCATGGCCAGGCGGTACTGCCCACATGCCGCCTGCACCCGGGCGGTGAAAGTCAGGTAGACTATCCTTGTCTTTCCGGAGGATAGCAGCTTGCTTCAAGATTGAGAACATCCATACGAGAAAACAAAATGCCATTTGTTGCGTACATACGCTTATGGCATTTCGGGGAGTATTTGTACCACTTAGGATACCCAATTTTGATTAAACCGGCGCACCAAGCCCTAAAGTCTATACCTATTCCGATATGAAAAAATTATTGACCTACTCGTTCGCTACGATCGCTGCCCTTTTCCTGGGGGTAGCCAACAACTATGCACAGGACATTTTTGACGGGCTATTTGAAAAAGAGCAACCCCGCTTTTTCGGGGAGCTCCGGCCTACCGCTGTGCCGGGTGAAGTACAGCTGGTTTTCCACTATACCCACAGCAAAGCCAGCGAAGTGGAAGCTTCGGTTTGGATAGCCGACCTGGGGGCCAGCCTTCAGGATACCGAGCAAAAGGAAATGGCAAGCGGGCTGCGGGATTTAGGCAACCGGCAACGCGACACCATTCTGCTGACGGGGCTGACCCCCCGCCACTTCTACAACATTGGTGTGGATTACCGGGTAAAATCGGCAATTCCGAAAAAATTTGAATCTATGGTCGTCCGGGAGCACTTCCGCTACGAAGGGCCGAAAAGCCGCCCTGCCGTTGCCGGAGAGCCAATGGTACCGAATGCAGCAGAACGGGATTGGCAAGCCCGCTCGGCCGCTCCTCAGCCTGCCCCCGCCACCACCCAGCCGCAACCCTGCAAAGAACCGCAAATCAACCTAAGGGTTGACCCGGCCGGGTACTGCGACCGCCTGAACCGCCCGGCTGTCATCATTTCCTGCTCCAATTGCCAGGGCAAGACCTGGGACTTCCTGGTAGAAGCGAAGTCGGCAGATGGCCAGTGGTTTCCGACGCGAGCAGATGGCCGGCCGCAAGCCGCCCTGGGTGTTGCGCCCCGCACGGAGCCGCTGTGCTTGATTGCGCCCGGCCAGTACGAGCTGAGGGTACTGGCCTGGGGGGAGAACTGCGCCATGCCTACCATCAAGCAACTCGGTACTCGGATACAGGTGGGGAGCCCAGCCACAAGCCAGGCAACCCCTCAGTCGTATAGCTCAGGCACTGCGCCCTACCGCACGCAACCACCGGAGCCGGTGTCGGTGCCCGAAGTATGTGGTGTTTCCGGCACGGCAATGCTGATCGGGAAGACCATCCGGGGTGGCCTGATGCTGCCCGCCAATTCGGAATGCACTGCCCTCAACCCGCACGCCGAAGTCGCCTACATCCACCCGGGGTACCGCGATATCAATATGGGCAAGATTAACCTTTATCCCGGTGTGGAAATGCCCTTTGAGCTCGACCTTGATGACCGGGACTTGCAGCGTGGTATCCATACGCTGCGGGTGACCGTATACATGCCCTTGCCGGATGCTCCACGGCCCATTGCAGGGGAAACATTCTGGATCCGGGCCGAAGAAACGCCTGCCACCGCCGCTGGCCGCAACCCCGTTATTCCCGGCCTGGAAGACCGCCTGCAAGACCAGCCGATGTCCTATGATACGAGTGCGGGGTATGCGGGGGAGCCGACGATGCGGGGGACTATTGGCGCAAAGGGCATCGAACGCACCGAAGATGATTTGTATATCGATGAGGCTTTGATGGAAGAGCAGGGCAACACCATCAGCGTGACCGCCACAGACCCGAACTGTACGCCCATACAAGATTTACAGTTGGTATACAGCCCGACCCAGCCCGACCGCCCCTTGTACCTGAGCTGGCTCAGCCCCCGTTGTTGCCAGGAAGAAGGCTGCAAATATACCGTATGGGCAGGCCCAACGCCCGAAAAACTCAGCCTGGTAGTGAATGGCCAGAAAGCCGGGGCGCAGGTCAGCGAAATTCTGAATAACTTGCCGGCGCAACCCAACTACTTCGAAGTGGCGGTAGAGACACCCAATGGGGCTCGCAAGGCGGCCTATGTGCCCGGCAGCGGCCCAATATACGGCATTGAGGCGGTGCTGGACTACCACGACCAATTCAAGCCTCAGAAGAGCGACCCGCTCCGGGGGCGCCGATCGGTATCCGGTCCGGAAACGCAACAGAAGGGCGTCAGCGCCGGCCTGTCTGGCCGGGCAGGGGCAACCGCCCGCCCGGCTTCTATGGAGAACAATCCGCTGCAGCCTCAGCTGCCCATCTCCAAGTTCCGGCCCTGCAAGTACGAAAGGGCTACCACGGTGCAAGCGGACTATCCCATTCAAAGCGGAGAAAAGGTCACCATTGATTATGCCTTCACTGAGCCGGGCCATCAGTTTACGCTCTACCACCAGCCCTTTGGCAGCTCAGATTGGCAAATTGCGCCGGGTACTACCGAGTTGCAGCCCGAGCCCGCCTTCGAGCTACAGGCGACCGACTACCATGCCGGTAAATACCTGGTGTTGGTCTACAAGCCCTCTAAAAACTGGGGCTGCTTGTCGGCGCCGCTCAGTGAGCCGATTGAGCTGAATATTGTACGATGAGCTAAGCCGGAGGCCTTCCTAGGCCGGGAAGGCCTCCGGCTTCCCAACACACCCTGCATAGCAACGCTGCTCCAACAAATTTTGAAAAACAACGATTATGAGAAAAGTAAGCTTCGTCCCGTCAGGGATGCTGCTCTTCCTATGCCTGTTGCCACTACTGCAGGCCCATGCCCAGCGTTTGGCTGTCCGGGGTACCGTCACCTCTACTGCAGACAGATCGCCTGTCAAAGGGGTAAAGGTGGCACTCAATACCAGCAATGAGGTGGCACAGACGGAAAAAGACGGCAGTTATATCATCTACGTCGACCAAAACTTTTTCAACCTGACCCCCACGCCGACCCTGACTTTCTCCCATCCGGAGTACGAGTCGCAATCCATAGCAGTGATCGGCAGAAAGCGGGTTGATGTGCTGCTCCGGCCACAGGGCGGGGCAGTAGCGCAGCGCTTCACGACCGGGCTTAGCCAGGGCCGGCCGCTGACCCATTTGCCCTTTGCGGCGGATATGCTGGAGGGGGTGCAGATCGGCCAGCCGCGGCCAAACCGGTTGAGCACAGCTCTGCTCGGGCGCGTGCCCGGACTGCGGGTCTTGCAACCCGGCGGCCAGGCTGGGCAGCCATTCTACCTCCAACTCCGGGGCATCAATCACCTCTCCGGTGCGCAGCCGCCCTTACTGCTGGTAGATGGCATTTTCTTGAGCGATGCCAACCTGCTTGACCTGAACCCAGAAGATGTGGATCGGGTAGAGGTGCTCAAAGGAGCAGCGGGGGCCGCCGCATTCGGGGCGCAGGGGGCGAATGGGGTGATCCAGGTTTTTACCAAAAACGGCAACGAGCTGGCTGATGGGCAGACGCAGGTGACTTACCGCACCGATTACCAGCTCAGCAGTGTGGAATCGGCCTATCCGGCCCTGGAATTTACCAACCGGGAGGTCATCAACCCGGCTGGCCCGCAGCCCCTGTTGGGCAGCCCTAACGCCACCAATACCTATACCACGCCTTTGCCCAATTTGCAGGATTACGAATCAGGTGCCCTGTTTGAACAGCGTAGCCTGCGTTCCAACTCCCTCACCGTAACCGGGCGTAGCGGGGGGACCTATTTCCGGGGCTCCGCGCAACGCTTGCGGGACGAGGGCGTCATCCCGGGACGGGAAGGGTATACCCGTCATGCCTTCCGCGCCAATTTGGGGCATCAGGCGGGCGACCGGCTGAAGGTCCGGGGAAGCGCGTACTATGTGAGCAGCCAAAATGACCTTAGCCCGGCTCAGGGGGCTGGCTCAGGCAACCCCATTGCCAATACCTTGCTGATGACGCCCATCTTCGATTTGGACGCCCGCAACGAAGAAGATGGGACGCCCTACGATTGGGATATCGACAACACCGGCGCGCGTATAACCAACCCGCTGTACCTGCGCGAGCAATTGCAGCAGACTAACCGCCGCAGCCGGCTAATGGGCACCTTCGGCGGCACCTTCCAAGCTGCCAGGTGGCTGGATTTTGACTACGCAGCAACGCTGGACCGCAGTACTACGCAGCAGCAACTGTTTATCGACAAAGGATACCTGAGCACGAATGTGCCGGCTGGCTTTAGCCCGTTGGTGACCGCCGGCGTGCAGGGAAGCAATGGGGGCGGGCTGGAGAACTCTGAGCAGGTGGCACAGTACTTTACCTCAACCCTCAGTGCGCGGCTGCACAAGGAATGGTTAGGCTTCAATACAGCTGTCCAGGCGGGTTTGCTCTACGAAGACCTCGACCGCAGTTTTTCCCTTTCCAGAGGAGAGAACCTGGCCGTGGCTGGCAACCGCTCCCTCGATAATCCGCAATCCGAAACCAATATTTCTTCCTTGGCGGAAGAGATGACCACCTACAGTGGCTTTATACAGGCGGATGCTGATTTCCGGAACCGCTACCTCTTCAGTGCTGCAGCCCGGGCAGAGCAGTCCACCCTCTTCGGGGAAAGTGTAGATTGGCCGGCCTTTTACCGCCTCGGTGCCGCCTACCGGCTGAGCGAAGATGTCAACCTCAAGGTGTTCCAGGAGTTGAAATTCCGGGCAGCTATGGGTACGGCCGGCATCCGCCCCGGCTACCGGCAGCGGTACGAGACCTACGAGCTCATCAACGGTAGCCTGAGCCGGCAAACCATTGCCAATGATGCCTTGCAGCCCGCCCGCACCCAGGAATTGGAAATAGGGGCCGATATGACGGTCTTCAAAGCTTTCACCCTTTCCGGCACCTATGTACAGTCTACCACCGAAGACCAAATTTTATTCCAGCAGCTTTCGGGGGGCGCTGGCTTTGAAGGGCAGTGGCGCAATGCCGGCACAGTAGAAGCAGATATTTATGAAGGCAGCTTGCACATCGACTTCAAAAAGTTATTCCGTATACCCGGTGGCAAGGTCCGCTGGTCTGTTCAGGCTACCGGGCAGCGCGTCGAACAGCGGGTAGCGGTATTAGCTATTCCCGCTTACGAAACCGGCCCCGGCTGGGCCAATACAGACCTCTTCCGTATAGAAGAAGGGCAGCCCCTGGGCATCATGGTCGGGCAGGCCTTTGCCCGCACCCCCGATGACCTGGCGGACAATCCCGACTTCAACCCCTTCGACTATACGACCAATGCGCAGGGCTTCATCGTCCGGCAGGACCAGCTTGGTACCCCAGAGGAGACTCCGGTGCTCGTTACCGATGAGAATGGCGCACCCGTACAGCGGGTGATCGGCAATATTAACCCCGATTTTCAGCTCGGCATCGCCCATACCTTTGCCTACGGCGGTTTTGAGCTCTTTGCGCTGTTTGACTGGCGCAAAGGGGGGAATATTTACAATTACACTAAACAGTGGATGTATGCCAATGCGCGCCATAAGGACCTTGGTGCTTCCCCCGAGCTTCCCGCCACCTTCTATGGCCCACAGGGCTTGTCTAACGGATTAGTCCCCAACGCCTACTTCGTGGAGGATGGCGCTTACTTCATGCTACGGGAAGCCGCTTTGAGCTTTACCTTCACCCCGGAGCGTTGGCCTGCCCTCAAAAACATCCTGGAGGAGGTCCGCTTCAGCCTCATCGGGCGCAACCTCTTCACCCTTACAGATTATACCGGTTACCACCCGGCACTGACGAGCCCGGCGAGTATCAACCGGCCTCTTGCCCAGCGCCTGCCCGGTACGCCAGGGAGTGCGGTGGCCAGCCCCGGGGGCAACCCAGCCTTATTCGCTGTCGATTTCTTTAACCATCCGCTGCGGCGCCAGTTGGGCTTCAGCGCACAAATAACGTTTTGAGCATGCAACGTATCCTTACTTTTCTAATCCTGCTGTCGCTTTTCGCCTGCGAATCGATCAACAACGTCCCTCAGCTTGCGCCCGACGGCCAGCAGGTGATCAGCAAGGGGGCCGACTTGCAGGAGACGCTCCGCCGGGGGTATGCGACCTGGTGGGGCAGCATCCACAGCCCATCGCCCGCCGTTGCCCTCGGCGTAACCGCTGACGCCTACGCCCTGCCGTGGGAAGACTTCGGTGCTGCTGCTATGGGGCAGGAGCCCCGTCTTCCTTACCGCAACCTTGATACCGAGCCCCTGGATTACCGGGCCATTGGGGAAACTCCCTGGTACGGCTGCCTCGAAGCAGTGGCTGATGCCAACGATGTGCTTAGGGCCTTATCGGATGGCGTCAGCATTGATCAGAATGGGCCACAGGACCAATCTGTGCGGGCAGCGGCCTACGCCCTGCGCGGTCTGAGTTGGGGCTATTTGTCCCTCTGGTTTGATCAGGCGCCCGTTGTAGAAGAAAATACCCCGCTGGGCGGGCCGATCAGCTTCACGCCCTATCCGGCGGTCAATGCCCGGGCTGTGGAGGAGCTGGAAACTGCCATTCAACTGGCTGAATCCAATGGTATCGATTTTGTCCATGACTACTTCAATGGCCAGCTGCTCGATGGGGCCGCATTTGCGGAACTCGCCCACAGCTACGCAGCCCGCTTCCTGGCACAGGCCGCCCGCACTTTGGAGGAAAATGAAACCACGGACTGGCAAGCTGTGCTGGGCCACGCTGAGCAAGGGCTTAGCTTCGATTTTGCCCCCCTATCCGACGGGCGGCAGTGGGCCAGCTACCATCAGTACACGTTAGCCAACACGGAAGCCGGGCCCTTCTGGGCACGCCTGGATCAACGCCTGGTGGCAGCATTTGACACCAGTCAGCCCGCTCGCTATCCGCAGGTGGAAGCAGCAGGGGCTCCGCCGTTGGAGGAAACGCAGGCCGCCTCGGAGGATGAGCGGTTGACATCAGACTTTATCTACCAGCCGGTTGTCGGTTTTCCGGCAGCAAGAGGGGAGTGGCATTTTTCCCACTACCAGCACAACCGGCATGTAACCCAGCCTGATCTGTTTGGGAATGGCCAATCCGGCCCTATGCCCACTTTCTTGAAAGCCGACAATGAGCTGCTCCGGGCGGAAGCGCTGCTGCGCAGCGGGCAAACTGCTGCCGCTGCAAATGTGCTGAACGCGAGCAGCCGGGTAGAACGGGGGGCACTGCCTCCCCTGACGGGCGCTGCTTCCTACTTCGCCGTAGAAGAAGCTATTCTCTACGAACGGGCTATTGAGTTATTCAATACGGCCCCGGCCAGCTTATGGATGGACCGCCGCCGCTTCCGGCCCCGGGAAGCTGCAGAAATGGTGACCGCATTGGGGGGGCTGCAGTTGGGCACGCCCGCTCAGCTTCCCGTGCCCGTGACGGAGCTGCGCATTGGAGGGTTGGCCGTGTATAGCTTCGGCGGTGAGCAGGATCCAAACGGCACAGAAGGGTTTATGTACTAATTCCGGCAGTTTTGATCCGCCTTATACCCTAATACCGTAAGTTAGGTACATATGGTTAAGGAGTTTTATGTGCTTCCAGGCGGAGTACATGAGATCAGATGATTCCGGCATTGATGCCTAAGGTGCATGCAGTGCCGGTATTGAGTGCGGGTTCGATTTGTGGACGCTTCGCTCAATCGCTGCAGTGGTGCAGTTGGTGCCACTGCTTTTTCTATTTCAACGCCTCTGCCCATTCCGGGAGTGGCGCCTCCACCAACCGGCGGTCCTTTTTCCGCTCGTCGAAGAATTCCAGTTTCCAGGCATGCAGCATGATATGGTGGTCCTGATAGGGCTGGATGGCACCATAGTGGACATCACCAGTCACCGGGCAGCCCTCGAAGGCCAGCTGTGCCCGGATTTGATGGTAGCGGCCCGTGAGGGGTTCTAATTCCAGAAGGGTTCGGTTGTTCGAAGTTGTAGTCAGGACTTTGTAGTTGAGTAGGCATTTCCGTGCCTTTTCGGCAGGTTCTTTATGGACAATGGCTCGCTTTGCTGCCCGGTCTTTTTCGAGCCAGTGGTGGAGAGTGCCCTGCTCAGATGGTGGGGGCTGACTGACCGCAGCGAGGTAGGTCTTGCGCACGTCCTTTTCCACAAACTGCCGGTTGAGCTTCCGCAGGACGCTTCTGTGCTTGGCAACGAGCACGACGCCGGTCGTTACCCGGTCCAGCCGGTGCACGATACCCACATAGGGGTTGCGGCGCTCTGCTTCCAGGTGCGCATACACTAATGACTCCACCGATGGTCCAAAGGGATTACGCTCTACCTGAATGCCGGCTGGCTTGCTGATTACCATCCAGTCTTTGGTTTCTTCGATGATGTGTATTTGCAAGGTGTTATATTTTATTGATCAGAAGCTAGAACCCTCAACCCCCGCAACCGGTTCAGTGCAGCGGCCAACTCCAGGGGGCGGAAAGCGGCATAGTCGCCATTGGGCTGCGCTTGCAAAACGCCAAGGCCATGCTGTTCAATATCCTGTATGACATGGTCCAAGGCTTCGGGAATGGTGGCCTCGCCCAGGTAGCGGCGCAGGTAGAGCAATGCATCCGCAATAGCGGTTAACTGCCCGTTGTCCACCAGTTGGGCGACGGCAGACAGGTCGATATCGTACCGGCCAAATTGTATGCTGCGGGTATCGAAGGCCCGGACTTTTTCCCGCTTCCCTTTTTGCGCATTCAGGCTTTCAGTAAGGGGTATGCGCTTGGATTGGGTGGGAAAGGTGGCGGGCGTTTCCTCGGGGCGGGGCTGTGGAATCTCCTGGGCGACAGCCTTTGCGCGTGCGGTCAGGTCTTCCGGCCGGTAGGCATTCATGCCAATGACGGTGTCGGCAGCATCGAGGTAGAGCCCGGAGCCGCCAAGGACAAGCACCGTGCTGACGCCCTGCTCCTCGTACAACTGCCGGATGCGGTCCACAAAGGGCGTGATGGGCTCCCGCTGCTGCGGAATGAGCGCCTGCATGCGCTGATCGCGGATCATAAAATTGGTGGCGGAGGTGTCTTCGTCAATGAGCAGCGCCGTTGCCCCGGCTTCCAGAGCCTCCATCACATTAGCGGCCTGGGAGGTGGAGCCGCTGGCATTGGGGGTGGAAAAATGCTGGGTAGACTGCCCGCCCGGCAGGTTATTGATGAAGGGGGAAATGTCGACCTGCTCAATGTAGCGCCCGTCCTCTGCCCGTATCTTGGCGGCACCTGGCTGACTGACTACAAAGGAGCGCCCGTCTCCCGGAATGTGATTGTAAACACCCAGCTCAATCGCGCGCAGCAGGGTAGATTTGCCGTGAAAGCCCCCGCCCACAATCAGCGTAATGCCCTCGGGAATGCCCATGCCGCTTGCCGTACGGTTGGGCAGCTCCACTTCCACCTGTAGGCTATCAGGCGACTGGAAAGGCAAACCGCCGGGCAGGGGGTGGTCATCCACACCGCTGGCCCGGGGCAGGAGGGCGCCATCGGCAACAAAAGCCACAAGGCCTAATTCCCGGAGGCGGCTCCGCAGGGCATCTGCATCTTCGTTGGTGAAAATATGCTCCCGCAGGGTGGCTTCGTCCTGCACTGAATAAGGCAGGCTATGGGCTACAATCTGAGGCAGCTCTTGCTCGAAGATAGCTGCCGCCTGCCGCCCGGCAATACGCCTCCCGAAAGCTGGCAGCCCCACCCGGAACCGGGCTTCAATCCAGTCGTCCCGGAGCACCACCGACGTCCGTTCCAGTATTTCCTGACCAGGCTGCGCGATGAATACTGCCCCGCTTTTTCCACTACCCCGGTTGCCTTTGCTGAATCGGCGGCACGCCTGGCTAAACTGCCGGTTGAGGTAATCGCGCAGGGCGACCCGCCGGCTTTTATTGGCCTGCGCCCAATCGGGGAACGTATTTCGGATGCGCACCCGCACCCGGCTTGGGGCCGCAAAGGGGTCGCCCTGCACATGGTCGATGGACAAGTCAAACCCTTCAAAAGCATATTGCCCACGGATTTCCCTGTAGGCTTTGTAGCTTTTGCCGTCGAGGTGGTGGAGGGTGGACTGTAGTTGTTGGGCGGTTTTCATATGCACAAAGTTAAGAATTTGGCGCACTACCCTACTCCACCTTCACCACCTTCTCCTGCTGCAATACCCGCCCGGCAGAGGAGTACTGCAAAATATACAGCCCGCCCGGCAGCCCGCTGGTAGACAGCTCTGCGAATTGTGCCCCGCGCTGCAGGCGCTGGTGCAAGACTTGCTGCCCCTGCAGGTTGAACAAGCGCAGCTCCGGCTGTTCGTAGCGGATGGCGTTGAGGAACTCCACTTGTATAGGGCCCCGCGCCGGATTCGGGTAGGCTTTGAAGAAGACTTCCTTGAGCGCCGTTTCTCCGGTGCCAGGTATTTCTTCTACACTGACGTAAAGGATACTGTCCTGGCAGCCGGGGGTGATACAGCCATCAGCATCGGTCTTGACCAGCCATACGTCGGGGTCGGGGATGGGGGTGATGCCAAAATCCTGCATGTAACCACAGGCAATAATACCCCCATCCGAAGCCTCTGCCACCGCATTAAACGGCCAGGTATCTGAAGGCAGGTGCAGCCCCTGATAGTACCGTTTCCAAATTAGCTCCCCGTCTCCGGAGACTCTGGCCATCCAGGCTCTGTCTGCATCTTCAATAGAGTTGCCTACTCTTGTAGAGCTGCCACACATGATGATGTCACCATTCTCAGCGATGGTCATATTCGTAAGTTTGGGGCCCCTCCGGTACACATACCGGTATTCCCAGAGGATTTCCCCATCGCTATCCAATCGCCGTAATAATGGCCCCTCGTCGGTATAAACTGAAGGCTGGGCGATGGTGTCAAAAGCCCAGCCCGTGATAAAGCCGCCATCCGGGTAGGGTGCAATAAGGGCTGGGTAATCATTTGATTTTTCTGCTATATCGTAATTGCGCACCCATTCTACCTCGCCTTCGCTTGATAACTTGGCCACATAATAAGCTCTGCCATATCCTGTCCACTCCAGGCCGGAGTAAAAAGCAAGCATGATGGAACCGTCATTTAGAATAGCTAATCTTCCCCCGTAGGCAAAATCAACACTGTCTTCAACAGTGGTACTCCATAGCATGTGCCCGGCTGTATCCGTTTTGATGACTGTCCAGTTGCCGAATTCTCCGAAACTCCCACCGTTGACACTTATAACAAGGTTACCTTCTTGGTCCTGCTCTATATCAGAAGCAGCATCCCAATATTCCTCATAATAAGTCTTAAGCCAGAGCGTATCGCCCCAGATATTCATCTTAGCAATGAAAGGCAATTGGTCTTCATCTTGAATCCTGCCACATGCATATAAGAATTCCTCATTAGAATCAACGGTATAATCAAAAAAGGCATAATCTTGTATTTCATGGTCATATTGCTTGTGCCATAGGCTGTCCCCATTATTATTAACCTTGAAAAGGATAGGGCAGAAAGTAAACTCTTCATCGCACCAGGTCCCACAATTCACGTATATCCCATCTTCTACGACGGTCATATTGTAAGCATTCTCAGAGGCTCCGTTAGTGAGGTCGTAGGTACGGTGGAAAGTTGGCTGAGCAAACAATAGCAGGTTTGGCAATAGCCAAAGGGTTAGTATTATAAACGCGAGTTCGGGGATTAGTTCATTGAAAATCAGGCAGAAATGCAATTTTAAAG
>CAZNSK010000004.1:37124-94672 GCA_964575505.1 uncultured Phaeodactylibacter sp. | reverse complement strand
GAGAATCATGGCGATTTGATCGCCAAATTAAAAAACGGTTGACGCCTATGCGGTGTTACCGGGATTAATCCGTAGGCCATAGGTTCAAGTCCTATCTGAGGCGCAATTAAAGCCTCGAAGCACAGTGGCTGTTTAGCGAGCGATTATTTCGAAAGAGGTCCACAATTCTCCGTATATTAGACGGGCATCTCGTTTAGGACCATCAAATACACCACCGCATGCTTCTAACAAAGACTCGCCAGACCCGCCATAATTTCATCCGCCTGATCGACGGGCTGAGCCTGGAGGCCCTCAACCATATACCGGAGGGGTTTAACAACAACCTCATCTGGAACTTTGGGCACATTATTGCGACCCAGCAACTACTAACCTATGGCCTCTCCGGGCAAGAGGTGCAAGTTGATGAAGGGGTAATCGCCGCTTTTCGGAAAGGCAGCAAGCCCGAAAAGGTATTCACCACGGCAGAGGTGGAAAACCTTAAACACCTATCTGTGACTACCCTCGACCAGTTTGCAGCTGATCTCAAAGATGGGCGTTTTCAGGCTTTTTCGGATTATCCAACCAGCTATGGTATTGAGTTGCATAGCCTGGAGGAAGCCATTGCCTTCAACGATATGCATGAGGCCCTCCACCTCGGGTACGCTATGGCTTTGAAGCGGGCACTCTGAGCTGCCGGTCCTGCCAATAATCGTCCTTGTGAAATTTAAAGGCCGTAGGCTCATAATGGCCTACAGTATCCACTTTGGCCCGGGCAGGGACCGTTCCACCTGTCAGGTAATAAGTGGCATTAACAATCAGCCGCCGAAATTCCTCATCCAGAAAATCAGTAGAAGCTCCCATAGTGGAGGTGAATGCTTGGCCGGGCTCCCCGCCGGGGAGTTGGTAAGGCTTAAGCCAGGCGATCGGCATCATGGGGTCGTTAGGGTTGTAAAAAGAATCGCTGCCGGGATTGGTAGAGGCCAGGGCGTAGTGGGTAGGGCGCATGCCATACATGTAGTCGTCTTCATCAAACGTGCTGGTATTGTCAATAACCTGCCCGTAGACCAGGGGCAAAGCAGCCGAGTCGAGCGGCAATTCAATACCGTAGACGTCGGTTGGCCCCCAAATCTCTCCCGTTTTTATCCCGTTCAAAACCGGATGCCCCTGCGCCTCCTTGGCGAGCACGCCCCGGGTACTCTGATGCTTGTGATGGCCGTGGTGGCGGTGCCAGTTTGTACCTAATACCAATTGGCCAAAACCGCCTGCCCATGCTTCCTTTGGCCCCTGGTAGTAATTGCCCCAGTGCCGCCATGGGCTGAGGGTATCCTGGAATCGGAAGGCGTGGGTAGCGGTACGCAGCCCGATGATGGGGCGGCCGGATTTCAAATAGGTTTCGAAGTGGGCCATTTGAGTATCTGGCAGTGCGCGAAAACGGGTGAACAGGATGAGCAGGTCAGCTTGCTGAAGTTGTTCCAGCCCGGGGATGTGGTGTGGGTAATTGGGGTTGATCACACCAGGCTGCGCCGGGTCCTGAGCAAAGAGCACCGTACAATCGAAACCATGATGTTCGGCCAGTATGCGGGCCAGTTGGGGCAGGGCTTCTTCTGACCGGTACTCTTCATCGCCACTTACCAGTACGACTTTCAGCCCCTTTGATTGGGCTTGCGCTGGGGCGTAATGGGTTAATAAGGGAGCAGGGCCTGCCGGCGGCGGGGCCTCAGCACCAGGGCCGCAGCTCCACAACGGGGCTGCCAGCAGGATTAAATAATAGCAATACAACCGCATAGTAAAGAGGTTATTTAGTTTGGATACTGTGCCCAAAGCTCTTCGGGCCGGTAAAATTGTTTTCGGCCGGCAGTAGCAGCGCGGACGCGCTCCACGGCTTCCGCTGAAACCGAATCTGCTTTATTGCCAAAATGCTGTCTGACGTAGGTCAGGACATCCGCTATTTCCCGATCGCTAAGCAAGCCCTCAAAAGCCATCATTGGCACTTGGCCGGGATAGGTTTTACCCTTGACTTGGATGGGGCCATGCAGCCCTTTCAACGTAAGCTTGATGAGCCGCTCTTTATCTCCAGTTACCCACGCTGAGCCGGCCAGGGGCGGAAAACCCGAAGCGGCTACCCCTTGCCCATCCGCCTGGTGACAAGTGATGCAAGAACCCTCCCGTTCGTAAATCGCCAAGCCCGGTGCCGCCGGAGGGTTTTCTTCAGCAGGCAGCTCAGGTGAAGGAAAGAGGCGTTGCTCCAAACTTTCGTATACGGGAACTATCGATTCGTTAATGGGCTGGCCGGCAGCCCGGCGGAGCACCGCTTTTGCCAGCTTAGGCTGTAGCCAGGAAGCGGCCGCCAAAGCTTCTACCCGTACTCGGCCATTAGGGTCGCCTGCAGCTTCCAGCAACCATTTTTCCTGGTCCGGTACCTGATGCCCCGTGTATCGGAGCACCCGGATTGCCGCCGCTCTTGCCCGGTAGTCTTCCGCCTGTAGTAACCGCCGCAGCAGGGAGGTATCGACCCGGTTAAGGCTCCAGCTCACCCATAGGGCTTCCAGCAAGTGGTGTTCATAATGCTCCGCCTTGGAGTCAAGCTGTCGTACCCATGCCCGGAGGGCGGGCAGTACAGCAGCCGTATCTCTGCCCCGCAGCTCTCGCCGCGCCCGGTACCGCGCCCGGTATTCCGGAAGCTTAAGGTTGTCAAGCAAAGTGGCGATGGGGGCTCCGGCAATATCAGGGGGCACCACAAGGGGGTGTGCAGGGTAAGTGACCCGGTAGATGCGGCCGTGGGCGTGGTCGCGCAACGGGTCACGGGCATTGTGCTGCATATGGCCGATCAGCATATTGTGCCAGTCGGCTACGTAGAGGGAGCCATCTGGCGCAAATTCCAGGTCTACAGGCCGGAAGTTGGGGTCGTCACTCCGGAGCAGGTCCTGCCGGTGGCGGCTGCTGTAGCCGGTGCTATCGTCTGCCATGCGGTGCTGTTTGGTGCCCAAAAAGCCAATGGTGTTGTTGATGAGCAAATCGCCCTGTACTTTGTCGGGGAAGTGGCGGCTCGAAACAAATTCCATACCGGAAGTAGGCCGGACGCGGTGAGCCGCCTCGATGATGTTAGGGCTCTTAGGGTTGGCCTTGCCGTAAACGGGCTTGAGGGCCCCCGGAGACATCCATCGGACATCCGGGCCTGAAGTTTCTGCAAAAAAGGGCTGGCCCCATCGGTCAAAAGCAATGCCCCAGGGGTTGGGGATGCGAAGCTGGGCGGTACGCTCCAAATGGTGCCGCGTTGGGTTGTAGCGGTAGAAGCCGCCATTGGTGCCCCTTACCGTGCCGTAGGGCGTTTCCACATTGGTGTGCAGAAAGGTACCTTCTCCCATGTAAATCGCCCCGGAAGGATCCGCACAAAACGCACTGATGGCATGGTGGGTGTCATGGTTATCAAAACCACTTAGTAAGATCGTGCTCTGGTCGGCCCTGTCATCCCCATCGGTATCCTTGAGCAAGACCAGGTGCGGGGCCTGGGATACGTAGACGCCTTCTGGTGCCAATTCAAAACCAATGGGAAGGTGCAGCCCGTCGGCAAAGGTGATTTGGTGATCAGCCTGGCCGTCTCCGTCCCGGTCTTCCAGGATCAGGATTTTGTCGTTAGGGCGTTCATCTCCCGGACGGTAGTGGGGGTAGGAAGGCATAACCGCTACCCACAGCCTGCCCTGATTGTCGAAGGAAATTTGTACCGGATTAGCAAGATCAGGAAATTCAGCTTCGGAGGCGAAAAGCTGCACGCGGTACCCCGGGGCGGGGGTTATGCTGGCTTCTGCTGCTTCTCCGTACCGGTAAGCTGGCATCTCCCCGGCGGGGTTAAAGTTAGTGGCTACGGGCGGAAGCGCCGGCGTGCGGGCGTCAGCCGCATTCAGGTCCATCTGCTGGCCCTTCAGCGCCAGCCATATGGCTGTATCCCGGATGCGGGTCATTGCCCGGATCTTTTGGAGCTCTGCCGGGTAATTGTCTGGCCCGTAGGGTTCGAACCTTCTTCCGTGGACATGTACGCCGTTTGGGATTTTGTAGTCGTTCAGCCAGTACCAGTTCTTGTCGAGCACTGCCGTTCTGACGGCGCTCCGGAGAGGCGGCGTTTTCCTCTTTATGCCAGTCAGCACGGTGGCCAGGTATTCCGAAAGCTGCTGATACCCCTCATCATTAAACTGCAGCCCATCCATGGTCAAGGGCGGGCCTTGGGCAAACCACTTTTGGCTGGGATGAAAAAGGTCGATGAAGGGGACCCCCTCCGATTGAGCCACTTCCTGCATGGCATGGGTATAAATCTCGAGCCAGGCATTGAGGCGATAGCCCTTCGGCAGGTCTCGGGTGGCAGAAAGGTCTTCGACAGCGGTAGGAGAAATAAGAATAAGCTGTGGTGCTTGTTTCCCATTGTACCGCCGGGCTTTAGTATGGCGGAGGAAGGCACGGAGCTCTTCTTCGAATACTGGGAGCCGCTCTGGGCCGAACTGGGCTGCATTGAACCCAAAGCAAGCGATAACGATATCCGCTTCCAGGTCTGACAGCCATTCGTCGGGGTAGGGGAAATGCCCCTCGCTGCCGGATGGGTTAGCCAACTCGCGGTAGTACTGCCCAGCACCGGGAAAAGCCCAGGGCGTGGGCCGGGAAGCGTGGGGCCGGAAACCCGGCATATCACCCGGGCTGCATAAGTTCCGGATGAACAGCATACTGTCGGGATAGCGGTACTGCATAGCCGTTTCAAAATGGCCGAAGTGCGCCATTCGGGCGCAGAGGTTGCCTCCGATCAGGGTGATTCGTGCTCCTTTTTCGATAGGAATCAGTGGTTCCGGCCTGGAGGTACAGCTTCCCAGGGATAGGACAACTAATACATACCAATACCTGAGCGCTGGGCGGAACAGTGGAAAGGGATGATTCATGGCGATGCAGCAAAGTTTGGAAGCTAGAAAACATTCGTAATATAACAATTTGCCGCAAGGCTGAATGAGCCGGGAAAAAAAATAAGGCACCGCCCTTAGAGAGCAGTGCCTTGCTGAAGCCTTCTCACTTTGACGGTTTAGTAAGCCTTGGCGAAGAGGACCCGCTGCCCCGAAGGCTTGCCGGTCAGCACACACTTACCTTCCTCCGCTTCGTTGTCGAGTGGAATGCAGCGGATGGTCGCTTTGGTCAACTCTTTGATCTTGAGCTCCGTTTCGGTCGTGCCGTCCCAGTGGGCAGCAACGAAGCCGCCGCCCCAGGATTCAATTTCGCTATTGCCTTTTCCGGAGACTACCGCTTTAAAGTCATCGAAAGTATCAACTTTGGTAATATTGGCTTCCCGGAATTGCTTGGCGCTTTCGAACAGGTGCCCCTGTATTTCACCCAGCAGACCTTCAATATACGTTGCCGCGTTTTCCATCGGCACGAAGGTTTTCTCCTTGGTATCGCGGCGGGCGATTTCGACCTGGCCTTTTTCCAAATCCCGTTTTCCGATGCCGATCCGGACGGGGATGCCTTTCATTTCGTGTTCAGCAAATTTGAAGCCAGGCCGGCTCTTCTCATCATCGTCGAATTTGACTCGTATACCCCGGTCTTTCAGAGCCTTCATCACCTTGTCGGCGGCTTCCCCTATTTCGGGGCTGGGCTTAGGAATCGGGACGATGACCACCTGTGTAGGGGCGAGCTTTGGCGGCAGCACCAGCCCGTCGTCATCGGAGTGGGTCATGATCAGGCCGCCCAGCAGACGGGTGGATACGCCCCAGGAAGTGGCCCAAACGTATTCCTGCTGGTTGTCCTGGTTGAGGAACTTAACATCGAAAGCGCGGGCAAAATTTTGGCCCAGGAAGTGGGAAGTGCCGGCCTGCAGCGCTTTGCCGTCTTGCATCAGCGCTTCGATCGTGAAGGTCTCATCAGCACCTGCAAAGCGCTCGTTGGCGGTTTTGATGCCTTTGATGACTGGCATGGCCATGTATTCCTCGGCGAAGTCGGCGTACACCCGCTGCATTTGAAGCGCCTCTTCCATGGCTTCTTCCCGTGTGGCGTGGGCGGTATGCCCCTCCTGCCATAAAAACTCAGTGGTACGCAGAAA
This sequence comes from uncultured Phaeodactylibacter sp., assembly GCA_964575505.1. Taxonomy (GTDB): domain Bacteria; phylum Bacteroidota; class Bacteroidia; order Chitinophagales; family Saprospiraceae; genus Phaeodactylibacter. The sequence goes on along the minus strand of CAZNSK010000004.1, from coordinate 88,626 downwards.
CAGGCGGGTGCGCATTTCCCAGCGTACGACATTAGCCCATTGATTAATTAGCAGTGGCAAATCACGGTAAGAGTTGATCCAGTCCTTGTACGTATCCCAGATGATGGTTTCTGAGGTCGGCCGGACAACAAGCTCTTCCTCCAGCTTGGCATCCGGGTCTACCACTATGCCCTCACCGCTGGGGTCATTCATCAGGCGGTGGTGGGTAACAACGGCGCACTCCTTGGCGAACCCCTCGACGTGCTCGGCTTCCCGGCTCAAAAAGCTTTTGGGGATGAAAAGGGGGAAGTAGGCATTAACGTGACCAGTATCTTTGAACATGCGGTCAAGCTGATCCCGCATATTCTCCCAGACGGCGAACCCCGTTGGCTTGATGACCATACAGCCCTTGACCTGAGAGTGGTCAGCCAGGCCCGCCCGTTTGACGATGTCCAAATACCACTGGGAATAATTGTCTTTTCGCTTGGTGATTGCTTTTGCCATAAATAAATTCTGGTTATATGCCCGTTTAACGGTTTAATATCCGCGATTGTCCCCGATAAGATCCCTGAACTCTTTATCTTAACAAGTGTTAAGAATTATACACGGGTAATTTAACAAAGTGTTTACGCTGTTTTAAACCGGCTTTAACTAAAAATTAGGCACAAAAGTAATAAATTAGGTGTTGTAAGAAATAAGAGCGCAACGGTAATTACGTCAAAAACAGATTTTATGAAAACCTACAATATATCGGCCTTCTTAGTTGTCTTGTTCCTTCTTTGGGGCATAGGCGACATCGGAGCCCAATACGATGATCTTTACTATAATCCAGACACCGATGGTGCCTACTACGATTATGGTAACGACCGCTACGACGGAAACGTTTCCGATAACCGGGCAAATCGCAGCAGCGAAGAGTACTATGACGACGATTACTACGATTATCAGTATACTTCGCGAATTCGCCGCTTCCACCGTTCTTATCACGGTTTCGGATTCTACGATCCCGTTTATGTGGACTATGCCTACTTCGATCCTTTCTTCAACCCAGCTGCCACCATGCTGATTTACAACTCTCCCTGGAGATGGAACCGCTGGAATCGTTGGAACCGTTGGAACCGCTTCAATGCCTGGGGGCCATCGATCAATATCAACATTGGATTTGGCAACGCCAGGGGCTTTTATGATCCATGGGGCTGGAACAGCCCTTGGGGTTGGAACAATGGCTTCGCCTTTGGCGGCGGTGGGTTTTTCTGCCCGCCAACCTGGGGCAACGGCTTTGCTTACAACACCGTTAACAACGTGGTCATCAATAATAATAACGGAGCTGATAACCGGGGCACTTATTATGGTCCCCGGACAAACGGCTCGGTCAACCGCCCAAGCCAGGCGAAAAGGGATATTGGCCTGCGCAAAGACAGCGACCGCAACGCAACAGTGGCTTCTCCTAAAGATGCAACAGTAACCTCAAACGGTGTGCGGGGCAACGATGGCCGCAGCAAACCTTCTACCATTGATGGCAGAAGTGATCAGAATCCTAATGCCAGAGTTGCCAGCCGCAAGTACGAGCGCCCACGTACCTACGACCGTTCACCGAGTACCACAGTAACTCCTGAACGTAGCCGGGCGCTGAACAGCACTCGCACGCCGCGCACGAGTGACCGCACCAGCTCCTCAAGTCGGCGCAGTTATGGCAATACAGCCCGTGATGCCGGAAGATACGACGGTAGCAGCCGGACAAACTCCCGCAGCTACGATCGGAACAGCCGGAACAGCAACCCGCGCAGCAGCCGGACTTATTCGCCCAGCAATAGCCGCAGCTATGATCGAGGTAGCCGTAGCTCCCGCAGCAACCGGACCTACACACCGCGCAGTAATAACAATTCTCGCAGCAACCGGACTTACACGCCGCGAAGCAATAACAACTCCCGCAGTAGCCGTAGCTACACACCGCAGAGCAACAACAATAGCTCCCGTAGTTACACACCGAGAAGCAATCGCAGCAGCCGCAGTTACACGCCACGCAGCAATAGTAGCTCCAGAAGCAGCCGCAGTTACTCCTCGCCGAGCCGGAGCAGCTCCAGAAGCTATTCTTCGCCAAGCCGAAGCAGCAGCCGTAGCAGCGGCAGCAGTGGGTCTTCTTCCCGCTCGAGCTCCAGCAGCCGTAGCCGGGGCAACTAAAAAACATAAGATCTGTACCTTCGTTTGACGAGGAGGAAGAGGGGTGGAGTGATCGCATTTCCACCCCTTTTCTATTGACCAATTCTTAAAAACTTTTCCTATGAAATATAAAGCGATAATAGTGACCGGGGCTATGGCGCTCCTGGTTACTACCCTGTTGGGGCAGAACTTTTCAGACGCGCTCCGGCTATCCAATTTTACAGTCGGAGGTACAGCGCGCTCAATTGGCGCAGGCAGTGCAATGGGGGCAATGGGTTCCGATTTTTCCGTGATGAGTACCAACCCTGCTGGTTTGGGCTGGTACCGGGGGTCAGAATTCGTGATCTCGCCGGGTATCTACAATGCCAGTACCACTTCGCGCTTGCTTAACGACCCTCAGGCCAATGCCTTCGAAGAAAACAGGACCAACTTCAATTTGAACACCTTTGGTGTGGTCTTTGCCAACGCCAATGCCAAAAAAGACTGGCGCGCTACTAATTTTGCAGTGGGGGTAAACCGGTTGGCTAACTTCCATCAGGACTTTTACTTTGAAGGGGCCTCACCGGGGTCGATCGTCGACCGCTTCCAAGAACAAGTAAACAGCGAAGCCGGTTTTTCTGATTTTGAATCAGGTCTGGCCTTTGATGTAGGGGCAATTTACGATTTGGATGATAATGGCATCTTTGAATCCGACTTTGATTCCGCGCCGGACTCCGCTGATGTTTTCAAACGGCAGGATGTATTCACGACCGGAGCAATCAATGAGTTTGTATTCTCTATCGCCGGCAACTACAAGGAACGTTTGCTTATCGGAGCAACGGTTGGCGTGCCCATCATTCGGTATGAAGTGAGCAAAAACTACCGGGAAGAGGATCAGGGCCCGGGCGAGGAAGGGAATGTTCCTTTTTTCAATGCCTTATCCTACAACGAGGACTTATCTGCTTCCGGTACCGGCATCAATTTGAAATTGGGTGCCGTTTTCAGAGCCAATCAGATGTTGAGGTTGGGCGCAGCGGTTCATACGCCTACTTTCATGCGTCTAGATGATGTCTATACAGCCAGTATGGGCTACGATTATACGGAAAACGGCGTAGATGAAAACTTCACATCAGAGTCCCCGGATGGTAGTTTTGAATACCGGCTTCAGACCCCGTGGCGCTTTATTGGCAGTGCCGGCGTAATCATCAACAGCGGGGAGTTGCGCCCGGCAGATCAGGGCGACCTCATGGTGAGGGTGCCTAAGGGCGGGTTTATTTCCGCCGAAATTGAGTACCTGGACTATGGCAACAACGAGTTCCGGTACGATAACTTTGGCGATGCCGAAAGGCAGGTCAATGCCACAATCGCAGAAGAACTGACGAGCGCCTGGAACCTCCGCCTAGGTGGTGAATTCGCCTACGAAATATTTCGGCTCCGGGCCGGCTATAGCTTGCAACAGTCGCCATTGCAAGGGGATGACGCAATCAATAGTACTATTAGTGCCGGTTTGGGCCTCCACCGGAAGACTTTTTTCATCGACATGGCTTACCGCCGCCGCATGAACGAGGCTTTCTACACCCCTTATCTGACGGCATTAGCACCGGAGCAGCTGGTTGCACAAGATGCGAACCTTGGGCAAATCGTACTGACCATTGGCTTCAGGTGGTTTTAAAACTTCCCGGCTGTAGTGGTGTTTGAAGAAAGAAAAAATGTACAGGAGCTGTTTTTTGCAGCTCCTGTTGCTGTAATATGGATTCACTTACACAAATCACCCTGGGCGCAGCGGTTGGAGAAGCCGTACTCGGCAAAAAAGTCGGTAACCGGGCCATGCTGTGGGGCGGTATAGGCGGCACTATCCCGGACCTCGATGTATTTGCCAACCTGGTCACGGATGAAATCAGTGCCCTTGCCTTCCACCGAGCAATTACCCACTCCTTTGCTTTTGCAATTTTAGCCCCGATTGTCCTGGGCGGATTGGTGCATCATATCTATAAAAAACAGCGGATCGGCCAGGCCTTAGGGCTGTCCACCCTTCTCATTTTTGCAATGGTAGCTTTAGGCTCGGTTACTATGCCTGCCCCGCCCCTGGAGATCATTAAAGTAGCAGGAGCGATTACGGCCGCCATCGTCAGCTTTCCCTCGCTAAGCTGGGGGGTTCAGGCGCTTCGGGGCACGAGCGACCACCCCTGGGCTGCGAGCTGGCGCGATTGGAGCAAGCTGTTTTTTTGGGCTATCTTCACCCATCCGCTGCTCGATGCCTGTACCACCTATGGTACTCAATTGTTTCGGCCATTTTGGGATTACCGGGTGGCTTTCAACAACATTTCCGTTGCTGACCCCGCCTATACCCTGCCCTTTCTCCTACTGCTATTGGCTGCTTTCATTGTGGGCCGTAAACGCCAACTCCTCCGCACCCGCCTCAATATCGCTGGGTTGACCCTCAGTAGTGCGTATCTGGTATTGACCTTTTTTAATAAATGGCATGTCGACCGCACCTTTGCGGCATCTTTAGAACGGGAGGATATCGCGTACGAGCGTTATATGACGGCTCCCACCATCCTCAACAACCTGCTCTGGCAGGGCATTGCCGAGGGAGACACCGCTTACTACCACAGCCTGTACTCTATCCTGGATGAAGAGGCGACCTTTGAAGACTTTACAGTCATTCCCAAACGGCATGAACTGCTGCGCCCGGCCGGGGGCTCCCGTGACCTTGAGGTACTGCAGTGGTTTTCGGATGGCTACTACTGCGTATTCGAGCGGGGCGATACGGCGTTGCAGTACAATGACCTCCGCTTCGGCTCCCTAAATCAGTCTTTTGAGGAGCCTTCTGACTTTGTATTCCATTTTATCCTGGAGCAGGATGAGGATGGAGCGTGGCACGCCCGTCAGGGGCGGGAGCAGCCCCGGGATATGGATAAAGCTTTCAGTAAGTTGTGGGACCGGATGATGGGGCGGAAGTAGGGGCCCTTTGATACAATTCACAAGAAGCCGTTGAAGGGGCTAAAAGACGCTATTGCCGTGGTTGCCACAAAATCGAGCTAACGTTTTTTTGAATACGGAGGGGCGCGTTTCCTGATTTGTAAGCATTAGCTACCTACACCAATCGTAGATAACGCAACTACATTAAAAAATAAACCGCTAGTCAAAAGGTGATCTCCATTAGACGTTTTTCTTATCTTCAATCTATCCGTATAAAATCGCCCAACTGATGCTTATGAGGGCAATTACAGATACTAAAAAATAACAAATGAGCTTACTTTCCATAGGTGTTTTCGGAACCTCAAGAAAAAAACAAGAGAAGAGGGTACCGATCCACCCTGACCATTTTAATGAAATAGATGAAGAGACTAAGAAGCACCTGTTTTTTGAAGAGGGATATGGTTTGCCCTTTCGGATCAATGATAACGAACTCGCCAAATTAAGTGGCGGTGTTCTAAGCCGTGCCGAGTTGTTCCAACGCTGTGATATTGCTTTGTTGGCCAAACCCACCCAGGAGGATTTTGATGAAATGAAAGAGGGGGCTATCCATTGGGGGTGGCCCCATTGTGTACAGCAGAGAAAGATTACGCAAGCCGCTATTGACCGCAGGATGACGCTTATTGCATGGGAAGCGATGCATAGTTGGTCCGGTCAGGGAGAATGGCTGCAACATACCTTTTACAAGAATAATGAGATCGCAGGGTATGCAGGGGTGCAACATGCCATGAACCTCGTAGGCATAGATGGAAACTATGGCCCAAGCCGTAAAGTAGTGGTCATCAGTTTTGGATCAGTGAGCAGAGGTGCCATTCGCGCACTACAAGCCAGAGGGATAACGGACATCACCGTGTTTACCCATAAAGATCATTTTCTCGTGTCCAGCCCCGTTGCTGGGGTAAACTATTATGAATTCAGTATTGACGCTGAGGGTAAACTGATCTCATTACACCCTGGCCATCGTCCGCGGCCTTTTGTCGAAGAATTGGTCGACGCAGATATCATAGTCAATGGAATACTCCAGGATACAGATCGGCCATTAATGTTTGTCACAGAAGATCAAAACAATCGTCTGAAGCGTGGCTGCCTGATTGTCGATATCAGTTGTGATGAGGGGATGGCCTTTACATTTGCCAAACCCACCAATTTTGAAAACCCAATCTTTGAAGTAGGAAATGTATCCTATTATGCGGTAGATCATACCCCTTCCTACTTATGGAATGCAGCCTCCTGGGAAATATCAAAAAGCCTCATTCCTTATTTACCTATCGTGATGGGAGGTCCGGAAAAATGGGAAGAAAATGAAACGATCCGTCGTGCTATTGAGATTAGGAGTGGAGCGATTTTAAACCCCAAGATCACTTCTTTTCAAAACAGGTCAGGTAAATATCCACATGCTGAACTTTAGTGCTGGCTTTGAGGTGAACATCGGCCGATAACCCATACGAGAGTTGATGCGCCGGGTATCATTACAGGGTTAAGGTGGCTTTTTCCTTCCCATCCCGCAGGCTTTCGGGATGCCTTTTTCAGTCACTTATCTCAAGCTAAGCTCCTGAAAATCCCGGTAATTATCGGGAGCGTGTGATTGAAAATAGTTCACTTATCCGATGCATCAAGTCTATTGTAAACATTGCGTCCGGAGTGAAAAAGCAAAATAACCCGCTAGCCGAAGGGCAATTCTCATTGAAGTTTTTATTAATTTAAGGAGCAAAAATGAAAACATCCCGCCGCCACTTTCTACAAACCAGTGCCTTAGTAGGAGCCAGTACTTTTTTTGGTTTTTTACCCTTGGAGGCCTTAGCAGCAAAACGCAAAAAAGTTAGCCCTAACGATAAAATCCATTACGGCGTTATCGGCTGTAATGGAATGGGTTGGTCGAATATGAGAGCCCATCTCGGCATCGACCAGGTAGAGTGTGTGGCACTATGCGATGTGGACGATAGCGTACTGGAACGCAGATCCGCAGATGTAGAGCTTGCCGGAGGAAACAAACCCCAACTGTATAAAGACTACCGAAAACTCCTGGAGCAAGCCGATATTGATGCCGTTGTCATTGGTACGCCGGATCATTGGCATTGCAAAATGATGGTAGACGCCCTTGAGGCTGGAAAGCATGTATATGTTGAGAAGCCTGCTGCCAATACCATAGAAGAATGCAATATCATGATTGAGGCGGCTAATCGCTATAACAAAATGGTACAGGTAGGTCAGTGGCAACGCAGCGGCGACCACTACGAGAAAGCCATTGAGCTGGTCCGTAATAATACGCTGGGGCAAATCCGCCTTGTAAAGGTTTGGGCTTACCAAGGCTGGATGAACCCGGTGCCCGTAAAACCAGACGGTAAAGCCCCGGATGGCGTGGATTATAAAATGTGGTTGGGCCCGGCACCTGACCGGCCATTCAACCCAAACCGCTTTCACTTCAACTTCCGTTGGTTCTGGGATTATGCCGGTGGCCTGATGACCGATTGGGGGGTACACGAGATTGACATCGCACTATACGCTATGGGGGCCCGTGCACCAAAATCGGTAATGGCTTCCGGGGGCAAACTCGCCTATCCGGATGATGCATCTGAGACCCCTGATACCTTGCAGGCGGTTTTTGAATATGAGAACTTCAATATGCTTTGGGAGCATGCCACGGGCATTGACGGTGGTAATTACGGCCGTTCCGAAGGGATTGCCTTCATCGGCAACAAGGGGACGCTGGTTGTCAATCGTGGTGGATGGGAACTTATCCCCGAGCAAGAAAATAAAGATGGCGTACGCCGCTATGTTATTGACGCGCTCCCCAAACAGGACCGTCCCGGAAATGCCAACTATTTGCAAAACCATTGCCGAAACTTTGTTGAAGCGATGGAGCAAAACGATAAGGGCATCCTGAAATGTGGAATGGAAAGTGGCAGTATTGCCGCCATTAATGCCCATATGGGTAATATCGCTTTCAAAACGGGCCGCAAGATCTATTGGGATACAGCCGCTGGGAACTTCAAAAAGGACAAGGAGGCCAATCAACTGATCAAGGCCAATTACCACAACGGCTGGCAGGTGCCGGGGATATGAAGGAAAGGCAGATTACTGCCAGTGAGTACAAAAGGTATTATAAAGCTTTAGATGGAAGGGTAACCTTTCAAGAATGGGCAAAAGCCGCATCATTGGCACATAGGAGGAATGAACTACCATTAATGACCAAAAAAAGGACAGAATATGCAGGCGAAATGTTATCACCTGATGCTTTTGTTGTTCCTGTTTAGTGGATGCCAGGCCCTTAAAACGAATGCCGATCCATACCGCTCTGACGCCAATATCCCCGTAAGGGAACACTCTGTCCAATCGGTTTTATGGCAACAGCATTCAGGAGAATACAAAGCCTTATGCCATCAGGCCTTCAATTTAGCTAAATTCCAACTTGATGAAATCCTGCTCCGCAACAATAACCGGGAAGGGAAACCACTGGCGATCATCACAGATATTGATGAAACGCTTATCGATAACAGCCCCTACAATGCCAAAATGATAAAAACGGATGAAGAGTATTCAAAAGAAGGCTGGATAAAATGGGGCCTTTTGGAGGAGGCAACAGCTGTACCGGGTGCTTTGGAATTCCTGAAATACGCTGAATCGAAGGGCGTTCAGGTGTTTTATATCTCAAACAGATATGCGGTTCAAGCCAAAGAGACTAAAGCGAACCTTGAAAAACTGGGCTTCCCATTCATTGACGAGCAGCATTTTCTACTAAGAGAAAAAACGAGTGGGAAAGAAGAGAGAAGGCAAGTCGTTTCAAAAGAAAACAAAGTGGTCATGCTGCTCGGGGACAACCTCTCGGATTTCGCAGAGGTATTTGAGGACAAGTCTATCAACGAAAGAAACGAAATAGTTGAAAGCCTGAAAGACAAGTTCGGGACGGAGTTCATCGTTTTGCCAAACCCTATGTACGGCGACTGGGAAACGGATGGGATTTATGAGGGCAGCTATAATTGGACACCGGCTCAGAAAGACTCCATCCGGAAGGCAAAATTAATTTCGTACTAAGCCGGTTTTAAGTCCCGCAAAAGGTCTGGTAGCTGGCATCAAAGCCAGCAGGCACATTCTGCACGGATAATCCATCATCGTAAGGTGAAGACAGTTCCTGCAGGAGCGAATGAAAAGGGTGCATATCTCCCGCAACAGCGGACTGCAAAACTTCTTCTACCAGATGGTTTCGCGGAATGACTACAGGATTATTTTGCGCCATGAGCGCTTCGCTTTCAGACAACGATGCACCCCTTAACCGAGCCTTCTCCCATTTCGAATACCAACTTTCGAAAGCCTCATTCTCCCTAAGCTTGTCGATCAACTCCCCCCCGCGCCTCAGTTCAGTAAAGAAGTTGGTATAGTCGACCCGCCATTTCGCAAGCAGTTTCAAACCAGAATTTACCAAGTCACGATCTTCCTCCTCCTGATTCACAATGCCTAGCTTATTGCCCATCATTTCAAAGTAAGCCTTGGTAAAGCCTTCCGGGAACTGATCCAGCACCTCCTCTGCCTTAGCACTGGCTGCTGCTTCGTTTTCATCAATCAAAGGGAGAATTGCATTGGCAAAGACGCTCAGGTTCCAGTACGCGATATTAGGCTGATTGGCAAAGGCGTACCGTCCATCCGTGTCGATAGAACTAAAGACGGTCCTGGGGTGATAAGCATTCATAAATGCACAGGGGCCATAATCAATAGTCTCTCCGGAAATGGACATATTATCGGTATTCATCACGCCATGAATAAAACCAACGCGCAGCCAGTTGAGGATTAAGTCTTGCTGCTTCTGCATTACGGCCTCCAGCAACGCCAACGCATGATTTGGGCGATCTATTAATTCCGGATAGTGCCGTTCGATGGTGTATTGCAACAAAGCCTTCAGGTTTCCTGATTCTCCAAGGAAGCGCGCATACTCAAAAGTCCCTACACGGATATGGCTCGCCGCCACTCTGGTTAAAACGCCGCCCTCATGAATTTGCTCCCGATAAACCTTATCCGCCGTTTTGACCACCGCCAAACTTCTGGTCGTCGGAACATGGAGTGCGTGTATGGCCTCACTGATCAGGTACTCCCGTAGCATGGAGTAGAAAGTCGCCCTGCCGTCTCCCCTTCTGGAATAAGGCGTTTGCCCGGAGCCTTTGAGCTGTAGGTCGTACAACCCCTGAGGAGTTTCCACCTCGCCCAAAAGCACGGCGCGGCCATCACCAAGGCGGGTGAAATGGCCAAACTGATGCCCGGCATAGGCCTGAGCGATGGGTTGGCTTCCGGGCACCGTTTCATTGCCCGAAAGGTAAGCCAATGCCTCTTGCTCGTCCTTCAGATGTTTGGCTATGCCTAACTCCTTAGCCAAAGCCTCATTGTACAAAGCCATTTTGGGGTTGCCGACTGGCACCGGTGCTTGTTCCGAGTACAGGTTTTGGGGAAGCTGCGTTGCATAGGTATGCTTTAACCAAGCCATAGAGTTACATTTGTGTATTTATACTGACGATTAAGTGTTTTGCCACAGCAAACCTACTCAATGTCAGCATTTACGCTGAGAAGTGGCTTGCTCCGATGTCGCAAACCACTTTGTATTGCGTATAACTGAACGAAAAATAGTTTTGTTCTTGCCATTCGAGCATGACAAGCGCTGAAATTACCAGGCTTCTACGGCATGTGTGATTGAAAAACACAAGAGCCCTTTACCTGAGGCTCTACATTTATCCTGTTTTATAATGCGTTAGGCAGAGAAAATTCATTTGGAACCCAAAATCACAGAGTTTGGCAGGTGTACCGTTTAGAGCTAGTATACGAAGGCATTGAGCTGATTCTTTTACTGATCTAAGCAAGACAATCTGAATTGAAAATGAGACAGCAAAAAACGACTATGAAAGCGGTAATCTGCCCAAGATACGGGCCACCAGAAGTTTTGGAAATCAGAGATGTACCAAAACCAGCCCCAAAGAAAAATGAGGTTTTAATAAAGGTGATTGCCTCCGCCGTAAACACAGGAGATGCCAGGATCAGAGGGCTGAGGGTAGAAGGTATTATGAAAATCATTATGCGTATCGTACTTGGTTTTTCGAAGCCAAGAAAACCCGTTTTGGGAATGGTTTTTTCAGGTATTGTCGAAAGGGTTGGGGCTTCGGTTACTCAATTTGAAACCGGGCAGGAGGTGTATGGCACCACCGGATTTCAGCAAGGTTGCCATGCAGAATACATATGTCTCCCTGAAAAGAAGCTAATCATCAACAAACCTGAAAATGCGTCCTTTGAAGAAGCAGCAGCGCTCCCTTTTGGTGGGCAGACGGCTATCTATTTCTTACGAAAAGGTAGTATTGATGCTGTAAAAAACTCTGAGGTACTTATTTATGGCGCGACCGGATCCGTAGGTACAGCTGCTGTTCAAATTGCCCGGCATTACGGCGCAATCGTAACGGCAGTCTGTAGCTCTAGAGGAAAAGAACTGGTGGAAAAATTGGGTGCAGATCATATCGTTCAGTACGATCAGGAGGACTTCACAAAAGTGCCGAATAAGTTCGACATCATTCTAGATGCCGTTGGAAAAACCAGCAAAAAGGTTTGCAAGCCACTGTTAAAACCCAAGGGTAAATTTTTTACGGTGGAAGGGGCTGATGTCGCCGATGAGCGGAAAGAATACCTGGAGTTTTTATCCCAACTTTTCGAAAGCAAAATTTACGATCCCGTTATCGATAAAGTCTATACGGTAGAGCAGGTTCAGGAAGCCCATAGGTATGTAGATTCAGGCAGAAAAAAAGGAAATGTGGTGCTTAAAATAGCACAGTAGGAGTAGAGTCTTTGAATAGTTGACTATCACTTACATGAATATGCCCGGAATGAATGGACTGGAATTTATCCGGGAGGCGAAAAAGCAGCTTACGCTACCCCGCCGGCACCGCCACCTGCTCTACCTTCTCATCCACCTTGCGCAGCACGCGCAGGGCATCCTGCAAGCTCCGCACCCCATCCTTGATGAGCATAAAGTGGCGGTTGGTTTTCTTGAAGCTAAGCCCGCGTTTAGCCCCTTCCTTTTGTACAAACAACAGCGTAGCCTGGAACTGGGCACTCTCGTAAAATAGAGACTGTGGGTTTTCCACAAAGTAGCAGCGCAGCTTGTTGTTTTTGAGAATGAGGCGCTCGAAGCCCAAACGGCGGCAAACCCACCGCAGGCGCAGCCCGTCAAAGAGCTCGTACACGGGTTCGGGCAGGGCACCGAAGCGGTCTTTCATCGCTTCCTCAAATTTTTGCAGCTCCTCCTCTGTCTCCAGCCCATCGAGCTGGGTGTAGAGGTTGAGGCGCTCCTGTATGCTGCTGATGTACTCATCGGGGATGAGCATTTCCACATCAGTATCGATCTGCACCTCGCGTACGTACTGCCGGTTCTTGTCGAGCTCTTCCTTAAACAGCTCCTTGAACTCATTTTCCTTCAGTTCCTGAATGGCTTCCTCAAGGATTTTCTGGTAAGTTTCGTATCCGATATCCGCGATGAAGCCACTCTGCTCGCCTCCTAGCAAATTACCCGCCCCCCGGATGTCGAGGTCGCGCATAGCGATGCTGAAGCCACTGCCCAGTTCGGAGTGCTCTTCCAGCGTTTTGAGGCGCTTGCGGGCATCGCTTGTGATGGTGGACATAGGCGGGCTGAAAAGATAGCAGAAAGCCTTCTGATTAGAACGCCCCACCCGGCCACGCAGCTGGTGCAAATCGCTCATGCCAAATTGCTGGGCGTTATTGATGATCATGGTATTGGCATTCGGGATGTCCAGCCCGGTCTCAATAATATTGGTACAGACCAGTACGTCGTACCTCCCGTCGATAAAGTGGATCAAGGTTTTTTCCAGCTCCTTGGGGTCCATCTGCCCGTGGGCGCTGGCAATTTCCACATCCGGGCACATGCGGCGCACCATGGCGGTAATATCCGGCAAAGACTTCACCCGGTTGTGCACAAAGAAGACCTGACCACCCCGGTTCACCTCGTAGTAGATGGATTCCTTAACGATCTCCTCACTAAATATCCGCACCTCGGTATGTATGGGTTGCCGGTTGGGCGGTGGGGTCCGGATAATGGACAGGTCGCGGGCAGCCATAAGGGAGAACTGAAGGGTACGCGGTATAGGCGTGGCGGTCAGCGTGAGGGTATCTACATTGACCTTGAGGTTGCGGAGTTTTTCCTTAGCTGCCACCCCAAACTTCTGCTCTTCGTCAATGATGAGCAGGCCGAGGTCCTTGAAGCCGATCTTTTTATTCAGAATAGCGTGGGTACCAATGACGATGTCGACCTCTCCATCTTTCAGACGCTGGAAAATAGCGTTTTTCTCTTTCGTGGTTCGGAAGCGGTTGACATAGTCGACCGTCACCCCGAACTCTTCCAGCCGCTCTTTAAAAGTGCGATAGTGCTGTAGGGCAAGGATCGTTGTGGGAACGAGCACCGCCACCTGCTTGCCGCCGACCACCGCCTTGAAGGCGCCCCGGATAGCTACCTCGGTCTTGCCAAAGCCCACGTCCCCGCAGATCAGGCGGTCCATGGGATAGTCCTTCATCATATCCTCCTTCATGTCGTTGGTGGCCTTGAGCTGATCGGGCGTATCTTCGTAGATGAAGGAGGCTTCCAGCTCGTTTTGCAGATAGCCATCGCTTGGGAAAGCGATCCCATCGGAGGCTTTGCGCTTGGCGTAGAGCTTAATCAGCTCACCGGCCATATCCTTGACCTTCTTCTTGGTGCGGCGCTTGAGGTTCTTCCAGGCGTCCGACCCCAGCTTGTCTACCTTCGGAGCCGTGCCCTCCTTGCCCACATACTTGGAAATTTTGTGCAGGGAGTTGATGCTGACGTAGAGGATGTCATTGTTTTTGTAAATCAAACGGACCGACTCCTGCACATGCCCGTTGATGTCGATCTTTTGCAGACCGGAGTATTTGCCCACCCCATGGTCGATGTGGGTGACGTAATCGCCCGGCTGCAGCTCGCGCAACATCCGCAGGTTAATGGCTTGATCGCGGGTGAAGCCGCGGCGCAGGCGGTAGCGGTGGAAACGCTGGAAGATCTGATGGTCGGTATAGCAGGCGACTTTGAGGTCGAGATCGATGAACCCTTTATTAATGGACTTGGGGATGGGGTGGAAATCCACCTTAGCTTCCAGGTCTTCAAAAATGGAGTAGAAGCGTTCAATCTGCTTAGGGTTCTCGGCGAAGAGGTAGTTTTGGAGCCCTGCGTTAGTGTTCTCATCCAGGTTTTCGATGAGCAGCTTGAAGTTTTTGTTGAAGCTCGGCTGTGGGCGGGCGGCAAAGACCACCTGCTCGTCAAATTCGATAGGCTGCGCGGAGGCAGCCATGCCCAGGATGTGGTAGTCTTTCACATCCTCCACAATCTCGAACGGGCGGATAAAGGCGCGGTCGCGGAAGATCTCCTTGAGCTCTTCCTCTTCCAGCAGCGCGATGCCCTTCGCGAATTCCTCGGCTTTATCGAAGCACTGTGTTAGCCGGTCCACCAGCAACTGAAAGTCCTTTACCCACACGGCGGTATTGGGCTGCAGAATCCGCAGCATGCTCACCTTCTGTTCCTGTGAAAAGCGGGTGTTGATGTTAGGGATGATAGTTACCGCACCGATATTTTGCACCGAGAGCTGTGTGGTCGGGTTAAACGTCCGGATACTCTCCACTTCCTCATCAAAAAGCTCGACGCGGTAGGGGTATTCGTTGCCAAAAGAGAAGATATCCACGATGCCGCCCCGGATGGAAAACTGCCCTGGCTCGTACACAAAGTCCTCCCGCGCAAAACCATATTCCACCAGCACTTCGATGAGAAACTCTACATCCAGTTCTTCCTCCTTTTTGATATCAATCCGGCGCTGATTGAGCACTTCCGGGGCGACCACTTGTTCGAAGAGCGCCTCCGGATAGGTCACTACAATCTCTCCGGAAGCTGGCGAGTTGACAATTTTGTTGATAGTCTCGGTGCGCTGCAAAACATTGATGTTGTTGAGCGCTTCGAAGTACATTGGCCGTTTGAAGGAGTCAGGGAAAAAACGGACTGACTTGCCCTGCAGCAGGTTGTCGAGACTGTTCTGCAAATAAGCCGCTTCTTCCTTATCATTAGCAATGAGCAAATGGTTACGCGGGTCATTTTGGTAGACCGCAGTGAGTAGAAAGGCCGTTTGAGCCCCGACCAGGCCACTGAGCTGCAGGCGGCAGGGCGTGTCGGCATTTAGGGCTTGATTAATGCGCTGAGCGCGTTGGTCTTGGCGGTATAATTCCTGAAGGCGGTCGAGGTTATTCTCCACAGATGCTATAACGGTTGAAAGCCGAATGCGCCCGAAGGTGCATTCAGCAGCTAAAGTTAAATGTCCAATCAGGAAACAGGGGGCTGCCGGGATAGTTTAAGCCGCTGGTTTTGAAATGCTGCCCAAGTTGTTACAAACCGGATTATTACCTTATTTTAGAGCAAAAATTCGTCTATGTCTATGAACCACAAACCCAAAATCTATTGGCCGCTATTGCTAATAATGGTGGTACTTGCCGCTTCGTGCGTAAGCAAAAAGGAATACATGGCCCTGCAGTCTGAGCTGGAGGTCGCCAACAAAGATGTCGCCCGGCTGGGGGAAAGCCTGAACGACTACATGAAGCGCCTGTCTGATTGCAACCGGGAAAAATCCGACCTTAAAGCCCGGCTACAGGCGGCAGAAAGTAACCTGATGCTCCGCGAAGAGCAAGTCGGCGATCTGAAGGACCTCGTAGCTGACCTTCGGCAGCAGCGGGATGCCCAGCTCAATCAGGTTGACGACCTGACAACGCTTTCCCAATCGGCGAGTGAGAACATAAAAGAAACCCTTTCACAGCTGCAGACCAAAGACAAGTACATCCAAATGCTGCAGGCTGCTAAAACACGGGCAGACTCCATCAATCTCGCGCTGGCTGTCAATCTCAAAGGGGTGCTAAGCGAGGGTATTGAGGATGAGGACGTAGAAGTGAAAGTGGATAAAACTGTCGTATTTGTTAACCTTTCCGATAAAATGCTCTACAAGAGCGGTAGTGCCCAAATTACCGACCGGGCTAATGAGGTGCTGGGCAAAATCGCCAAGATCATCAAGTCTCGCCCTAACCTGGAGGTAATGGTAGAAGGCTACACTGACAGCCAACCCATCAACACCACCTGTATCAAGGATAACTGGGATCTGAGTGTGCTGCGCTCGACTTCAGTCGTACGCGCCCTGCAGTACAACCACGGCATCGACCCGAACCGGCTGATTGCTGCCGGCCGTGGCGAGTACAACGCCCTGGCGACTAATCAAACGGCAGAGGGCCGGGCGATGAACCGTCGGACCCGCATTATCATCCTGCCTAAGCTCGATCAATTCTACGATCTGCTGAATCCTAACCAGATTCCAGACTAGTACCCGGTGTATATCAGGAGCTTGAAGTGCACCAGACAAAAGCAAGATGGCCACGCCAGCGATACGCTGCGTGGCCGTCCTGCTTTTTAGCGTAACCCTGCCCGTTCAGGCTTTTGTCCAGCTCGTGCCTTCTTTGCTATCTTTCAGTACAATACCAATCTCCTGCAGGGCATTCCGGATTTTGTCGGAAGTGCCCCAGTCCTTATTAGCCCGGGCTTCAGAGCGGATGTCGATGATGAGGTCCATTAACCCGTCCATTGGGCTATCGCCGTTATTTTCCCCTGCTGCCCCTTCATCTTCAAGCGCAAATATATCATCCACGAAGCTGCGCATCGTTTGCTTAAGGCGGTCCAGGGTAGCTTCGGTCAGGTCGGTCAGCTGCAGGTGCCCCGCATGGAGGCTATTGACCTTAGTGACGATATCGAATAGCACCGCCAAAGCTTTGGGCGTGTTGAAGTCATCATTCATCTCAGCGTGCACCTGATCAACGAGTTTGTTAAGTGCCTCATCAAAGGGGCCGGGTTTGCCCTTGCCTGGGTGTGCCATCTCCTGCAAAAGCTTGTTGCCCTCCATGAGGCGCTTGTAGCCCTTCTCAGCGGCCTGCAGGGCCTCATCGGTAAGGTCAAGCGTACTTCGGTAGTGGGACTGCAGCATGAAAAATTTCACTACCATCGGGCTATAGCCTTTGCTGATGTGTGGGCTATCCCCTGTGAACAACTGCCGGGGCGTGATGGTGTTGCCGTCGCTTTTAGACATTTTACGGCCATTCATCAGCAGCATATTGGCGTGCATCCAGTAGCGGGCCCCACTGCAGTTGCAAGACCCCATATTCTGAGCAATTTCATTCTCGTGGTGGGGAAATTTCAGGTCGTTGCCCCCGCCGTGGATGTCGAACCTTTCGCCCAGGTACTTGGTGCTCATGGCAGAGCACTCCAGGTGCCAGCCCGGAAACCCCTCCGACCAGGGCGAGGACCAACGCATAAGGTGGGAAGGCGCTGCTTTCATCCAAATGGCAAAGTCCGCCGGGTGGCGCTTTTCGCTTTGGTTCTTCAGGTTATCACGGCTTTCTGCTAAAAGGTCGTCCACCTTTCGGCCGGACAATTGGCCGTAGGCATTCGTCTCTTCAATGAACTTGAGGGTGTCAAAATAGACCGAACCATTGACTGTGTAAGCGTAGCCGTTGTCGATAATGTCTTGCACCATTTTGATCTGCTCCGGGATGTGCCCGGTAGCCCGTGGCTCTATACTAGGGGGCAGCGTATTGAAAATACGCATCATGTCGTGAAAGCCGTTGGCGTATTTTTGAGCGATTTCCATGGGCTCAAGGGCTTCGAGGCGGGCTTTTTTGGAGATTTTGTCCTCCGTGCCGACTTCGTCGCTGTCGCCTTCCAGGTGGCCTACATCCGTAATGTTGCGCACGTAGCGGACCTGATACCCGGCGTAGAGGAGGTAGCGGTAGATCACATCAAAGCTGGTGAAGGTGCGGCAGTTCCCCAAATGGACATCGCTGTAAACGGTAGGCCCGCATACGTACATGCCGATGCGCCCTTCGTTTAGGGGCGTGAACACCTCCTTCTCGCGGGTGAGGCTATTGTAAATCTTCAGTGTATTTTCCATTCAGGGTATTTTTTGACGGCGCAAAAATAAGAAGCTTGCGGGGGGAAGTCAAGCAAAAACCGCGGGGAGTTGCCTGGCCGGGGCATATACTGCCGTCTATCCCCACAATGCTGAACGCTACGGAGCAGGGGACATTACAAAAGTACAGCAATGGCTGCATGGCCTTAAGGATGAGATCGCAAAATAGCGTAAGCCTTATCTTCACTTCAGAGGATAAGGCTTACTGAGCGGCTCGAGCGACGAGGGGCTAATTGCCCAGCCGGCCTGCTTCGTCTTCCAGCCCGGTCTTGCGCTTGCGCGATTTGATGTTTTGATTGCCAAAGCGGTAGTTCATGCTTACGCTGATGCGGCGGCTATCCCAGCGCCCGCTGCCCCGGGAAACCAGGCCGGCAAAGTCAGACTCCCCGTCCCAGCCGGTTTCGTAAAACAGGTCTTGGCCGCTCACCCGCACATTGAGCTTGTCGTTAAGGAATTTGCGCTGCAAGCCAAGGTTGAGGCTCCAGTTGCTTTCGTACTCGAAAACACCGCCCCAAACACCGGGGCCGCTGTAGTAGCCGGAAACCTCACCCTGAAAGCCCCAGGGCAGCGTGATGGTGTGCTGCTGGAAAATGTTATAGGTAAATGCCTGCAAGTCCACCACTGCGCCATTGCCATAATCCGCCTGATTGTCGAGGTGGGAGGCGCTGATGTTGAAATAGGCATTCCACTTCTCAGTCACTTGTACCGGCGCGCTGATATTGGCACTGATAATGGTTTGGCTGGCCAGATTGTCCCAGGTAATGAAGCCTGCACGGGGGTCGTTTTCATCGGGGGCCATCAGCCGGGTGATTTGGTCGGTGGTTTTGCTGTAGGCGATTTTAAAGTTGTAGCGGTATGCCAGGGTGTAGCCCAGCTCCAGATTGTTGACAATCTCGGGGCGGAGGAAAGGGTTACCCTTCTCGTAAGACAGTTGGCTGATCTGGTTGTTGAACGGGTTTAGCACGTTGTAGTCGGGCCGGTTGATGCGGCGGCCGTAGTTGAGCGACAGGCTGTTCTTTTGCGAAAGCTGGTAAGTGACGCCCGCGCTGGGGAACCAGTTGAGGTAATTCAGCTCCACCGGCGGTTCCTGCAGCTCGGGCCTGAACGCCTGCAGGTTGCCCGTCGCATCAGTTTGCTCGGCCCGCACACCCGCTGAAATATTCCACTTTTCCCCGAGTTGGCGGGCGAAGTTGACATAACCGGCGTAGACATTCTCATCGTACTCAAAGCGGTTGGAGGAATTGTCATTGCGTACCGGCAGGCCGTCATTCACATCAAAGAACAGGAAGGTATTGTCCGAAACAACCTTGCTTAGCTTGGAGCCCATGCTGAATTTACCGCCCAGAAGGGGCTGCTCGTAGTCTACCTTGAAGGTGTAGATGTCGATATCCGTGGGGGTATCAAAACTGTTGATGATTTCGGTCAGTAAGGTCTCTTCGTTGGCATCGTAATACAGGTTAGGCTGGTAACGTTCGCTCTCGTTGCAGAAGCGGCCGTAGTCCAGGTCTACATTCAGAGTGCGCTCGTTGCCCCCGTCGTAGCGGTAGTTGAGGTTAAAGGTGTTTTGGGTGCGGCTGTCTTCGGAGGTATTGCGCGCCACCAGGATGCTGTCCGGCTGCATATCGCTGGAAGCCAGGTTGAAAATCTCAATACGGTTGAAAGCATTATTTTGTCCGTTGAAACCCCGCCCATCTGTCAAAAAGCCAATGGTATGCTTATCAGACAGGAAAAAGTCGGCCCCAAGGCGGTAGTTGAAAAACTCGCGCTCATTGCGGTGATTGTTGATTTCGTCCAGCTTTAGCCCGTTCTGAAAACTGACGAAGGTCATTTTGTTGAAGCCCTCGCCTTCACCGTAGCCGCCCCCGCCGAAAATGTTCATATGGCCGTTGCGGAAGTTGCCGCTTGCGTTAAGGTTGGAGTGGTTGAAACGCCCCTGACTAAAGGTGCCATTGAGGGAGCCGTTGGCACCGATGCTATCGTCCTTTTTCAGACGGATATCAATGATGCCGGCATTGCCTTCGGCTTCGTACTTTGCCCCAGGGTTGGTTATGATGTCAATGCGGTCGATCTGGTCGGCCGGCAGGTTTTGCAGGTAGTTGCTGAGGTCCTGCCCACCGAGGGGCAAGCGTTTGCCATCCACGTACACGAGCACACCTGAGCGGCCCAGCACGTTGATGTTGTCGTTATTGTCGACGGTGACGCCGGGCGCCTTGCGTAAAAGCGAAAGCCCGTCGGAACCGGTGCTGTTGATAGTACCCTGTACATTGAATACAGTGCGGTCAGGCTTGATTTCTACCATAGCGCGCTGTGCGGTCACGGTGGCTTCCGCCAATTCGATGGAGGTGCTGCCAAATTGAAGGGCACCCAGGTCCTTCTGCTCCCCGGCTGCCAGGGTAATAGCCGGCAGCCAGAGGTCGGCTGCGCCCACGTAGGTAGCCTTGAAGAGATAGGTGCCGGCTGGCATATTCTGAAAGCGGAAGACGCCCGCTTCATCGCTCACTTCCACCTTGATGATGCTGGTATCGGAAGGTTGGTGCAACACTACATTGGCAAAGGAGACCGGCTCCCCGGCTTCATTTTGTAGCTGGCCTTTAAGGCTAGCTTCCTGGGCAAAAACAGAAATCGTAAATAGCAGTAGAGTGAGTGGTAAAAAAGCTTTCATGGTGTAGCAGTTATAGGGCTGCTCGTACAGCCGGGTGTTTAATCAAAAATACAATACGCCAAAACGCAGGGCTCGTTCAAATCAGGCGCTACTTTTCATAGAGGCAAATATGCGCGAATAGCTGCACAACTCTGCTACTTTTTCGATGAACAGGCAGGAATGCGGACGAATTAAGCAATTTAGGTGCCCCCGGGAGAATAGAGAGGCCCTTCCCATAACAGCAGGTTTAGAAATATGGAAAGAGATTTAAGGAAACAGTTGCCCGCCTGAATGACAGGAAGTAGGTTATTCGGGTTCCGGGCGCTTTAGGGCAGGGCATCAGAGTGCCAGTTCCACATGGAAAGTTTCAAAGTCTTCCCGCTCGATGGTGAAGCCCTTACGCTCAAAGAGGGTAAGCATGCCTTTATTAGACGCAAGCACCGTAGCGTAAATTTTTTGGAGGCCCATATCCCGGCCGATCTCGATGATGTAGTCTGTCATTTTGCTGCCCAGGCCCAGGCCCTGCCATTCGTCGGCGATCAAGATAGCGTATTCTGCCGCCTCGCCCCAGGGGTCGGCGATAATGCGGACCACACCGATCATTTCCTCCTGCCCCTTTTGCTCAATGAGGGCAATGATGGCCATCTCCCGGTCGTAGTCGATTTGCGTAAACCGGGTCATCAGCTCGTGGGTCATTTTGGGCACGAACCCAAAGAAGCGGAAGTAAAGCGACTCTTTGGATAAGCGGTTGACCATTTCCAATTCCATGGGTTCATCTTCGGGCCGTATGGGGCGCAGGGAGACCTCCTGCCCATTCTTAGCCTGAATCTTATGTTGATAACGGCCCGGGTAGGGCGGCAGCACCAAATGCGCGTAGGGCTTGCGCTTTTCCCGGCTGACATTGCGATCGAGGACAACGTGGGCATCAAGTATCAGGCCTTCCGATTGGTCCATCACAAAAGGATTAATATCAATCTCCTGGATTTCCGGGAAGTCCATGACCAGGTAGGCAAATTTGCACAGGGTAAAGGCCAGCAGTTCG
Organism: uncultured Phaeodactylibacter sp.; assembly: GCA_964575505.1. Taxonomy (GTDB): domain Bacteria; phylum Bacteroidota; class Bacteroidia; order Chitinophagales; family Saprospiraceae; genus Phaeodactylibacter. The sequence goes on along the minus strand of CAZNSK010000004.1, from coordinate 66,815 downwards.
AGGTCTACCCCGGCCCGGTTGCGGTAGCCCTGCAGCAGGGGGTAGATTTTGGTGCGTTCAATCATGCGGCGGGCGAGTGCCATGTTCATAGGGGGGAGCCCCAGCTGTGTATCTCTGTAAACTTCTACTGCAATTCCTCCTTTGCCAAAAGCAATGACGGGCCCGAGCAGCGCATCTTTTCGGGCTCCTATGATCAGCTCAAATGGCATGTTGACCATCCGCTCCACCACTACGCCGTGCAAAGCCGCCTTGGGCGCATATTGTTTCAGGTTGCTTGTTACCGTTTGGTAGGCGGCCCGTACTGCTGCTTCGTCCGGCAGGTCAAGTTGTACGCCGCCAATATCCGATTTGTGGTAGAGGTCGGGGCTCGCCACCTTCATCGCAACCGGGTAGCCGCACTGTTCTGCAAACGCAACGGCTTCGGCTTCGTTTTGCGCCAGCTGGAAGTTGGTCACCGGCAATTGATAGCAGGACAATAGCGCTTTGGACTCGCTTTCCATCATTTGCTGCCGCCCTTCGGCCTGTACTTGGCGGATCAGCGCCCGGGCTTTTTTCCGGTCCGGTTTGAACTCCATAGGCTCCTCCGGAGGCGTTTCGTAGAGCAGTTCCAGGTTGCGGGTATACTCATAAATGCGGGTAAACACATCAACGGCACTTTCCGGATACCGATAGTGGGGCACTTTGCCTTCTTCCAGGATTTCCCGGCCGGATTCCACAGCTTGCTCCCCCATCCAGGTAGCCAGAATAGGCTTTCTGGCCCGTTTGTTGACTTTGACGACAGCTTCGGCAATCGCATTCGGGTCAGTATTGGTCTGGTAGGTGAGAATGACCAGTACGCCATCGGTATTTTTATCGCGTAACAGCGCTTCTAGTGCTGTCTTATAAACTTCGTCGGAGGCATTGCCACGCACATTGACCGGGTTGGCGTGGCTCCAGTTGACCGGCAGGCGCTCACTTAGCTTTTCATAGGTCGTTTCCGTAAACTGAGAAAGGGCACCGCCCTTGGCAACTAGGTGGTCTGTCGCCAGAATAGCCGGGCCGCCTGCATTAGTGAGAATGGCGAGGCGGTTACCTTTGGGCCGGGGCTGCATCGCCAGGGATTGGGCACTGTTAAACAACTGCGCAATCGTTGCCACCCGGATAATGCCCGACCGGCGGAAAACGGCGGAGAATACCCGGTCGTTGCCCGCCAGGGCACCAGTGTGCGAAAGCGCCGCGCGGCGCCCCTCCCGGCTGCGGCCCGCTTTGAGCACGATGATGGGCTTGTACCGTGCGAAAGCCCGGGCTGCACTCATAAAACGGCGGGCCTCCTTGATGGTCTCCATATAGACCAGAATGCAGGAAGTGTGATTGTCCGTACCAAAAAAGTCGATGAGGTCGGCAAAGCCTACATCTGCCATGGCACCCACGGAGACGAAATAGCTAAAGCCGACGTTCTGCTCCATAGCCCAATCCAGGGTAGACATACCAAGGGCTCCGCTCTGGGAGATAAATGCAATATTGCCCGGTCGGGCCATCCTCGACGAAAAGCTCGCATTGAGCCCCAGGTAGGGGTTGATAAAGCCCATGCAATTCGGGCCCAATACCCGCATGCCGTAGTCGCGGGCAATGGTTTTGATGTGTTCCAGGCGGTGTAGCCCCTCCTCATCCGTCTCATTGAAGCCGGCCGACAAAATGGCCAACCCCCCTACGCCAGCTTTCCCACATTCTCGGACGACCTGCAGCACAGCATAGGAAGGTGCAGTAATAATGGCCAGATCTGGCACCTCCGGCACATCACCAATATGGTAGTAGCTTTTAAGGCCCTGAACCTCCCGCCTCCGGATGTTCACCGGAGTGATGACGCCCTTAAATTCGCCATCCATCAAGTTTCGGATGACTGCATAGCCGATGGATGCTGGCTTGTCGGAGGCTCCAATTACAGCAATAGAGCGCGGTTGAAAGAGCTTTTTGAGTTGCTGGCGCATGGATTAGAATTTCCAGTAAGAACGTAAGTTGCCCATCACGGCGTGCACGTAGATTTCGTAAGTTTCCCATACCCGCATACCCGAAAGGGTCTCCGGCTCGTGGTAGGGCATTTCCAAGCCATTCATGCCCGCCAGGAAGTTGAAAAGGCACTTCGGCATTTCGTCGGTGTTGTAGCCCCCCTCCAGGGTGGCAAACATATTGCTGAAGCGCTTGCGCAGGCGTTGCCCCAGTTTGTAGTAAAAACCGGCCGATGCCTTGAGGTCGAGCAGCATGTCGCGTTGGTGCATGTCGAAGCCAGCAGATAGAGCGAGGACGTCAGGTTGGAATTGCTCGATGATCGGGAAAAAGAAATCCAGGGTCTCGCTCAGAATATCATCCGCAGCGCCCGGCGGCAGGGGGACGTTGACGTTGAACCCCTTGCCTTTGCCAGCTCCGATTTCTTCCACAAACCCGTGGCCCGGATAGGCCGGGTATTGGTGCAATGACCAGTACAGCACCTGGTCGGAGCGGTAGAATAGCTCAGAGGTGCCGTCGCCCAGGTGGCCATCAAAATCGAAAATAGCGACCCGTTTGCCTTCTTCCACCAACCGCTGCGCAGCAATGGCCACATTATTGAAGAGGCAAAACCCGCTGCCCCGGTGGGCGTAGGCGTGGTGCCCCGGCGGGCGGACGAGCGCGAAACCGTTGGAATCCGAAGCCATGACCGTTGCACCAACTGCAAACCGGGCGGCCTCGAAGCTGCCCGCCGAAGTTGGAGTATCGCCGTCTAGGGGCTGCCCGTATTCACAGGCGGATTTGATGCGCTGTATATGGTCTTTGGTATGCACCAGCGATAAGAATGGCGCACCGTCGATAAGCGCCGTCTCCGGTAAATCCCCCATGACTTCAAAGCGCTTCCGGTTTTCGGGGTGAAGGCCCGTATCGTGCTCCAGGACTACCGGATTGTAGATCAGTTCCATCGGCTTGGTATCCGATTGTGGAGGCGGAGGGGCGGAAGCGCCAGAAGTGGGGTTCATAAGCGTCGATTTTTCTTTTAAAGCTGCGATACTGGCAAAAACTAATCAATTATTACCAGTTGTTGCCAAACAGGTCGCGAAAATCTGTGTCGGTCAGCAGGCCAATGACTTGCCCTTCCCGAAGTATGGGCAGGCACCCAATGCGGTGTTTTTTCAGTAAGCGGGCGGCTTTATCCAAAGGCGTATGCTGAGTGACGGTGACAAGGTTTTGTACCATAATGTCATGAACCGAGTCGCAATCGTCCCGGTGAGCATTGGCCTCCAGGTTGGTTCGGGTAATGAGCCCCACCAGCTGGCCGTGTTCGTTTTCGACGGGCAGATGGCGGACTTGCTTCCATTCCATGATCGCTTTCGCTAAGCCAATAGGCTCGTTTTCCCGGACGGTATACAGGTCAGTTTTCATGACATTGCCCACTTCGGTAGCGTCCTTTTTGACGGCGTAGACCCGGCCCGCATCGATATCAGGCCAATGATGGACCGGAATGTCAGCCTGCTGCCCCTGTATGAGCCCATCGGTAATCTCCCTTACGGCCACACCGGCACCAAAGTTGGCAGAAATAGCCCGGAAATTGCGGATAATCCAGCAGGCACCATTGGCCTGGCCCGCTACCCGGCGCTCGATGATATTCAGATGGTGTTGAATTTCCGCCTCTTCCAGCCCTACTTTTTGCAGCCCCTCCTTCGCGATAGGCAGGAGCTCATCCAGGATAATACGGCGTACGGGCCGGTGTTTGCCATTCCACTCCAAAGAAGCATACAGGCTGGAGCGGGCGGCCCGGTAGAAGTTGCTCTTAGCATGCTGGAAAGAGACGGATTCGTGCAGTGACTGATACCGGGGCGGCATGGCTTTCATGAGACCGATCCAGAAGGCAAAATTAGCCATCTGATCCACTACCGTAGGGCCGGCAGGAATGTAGCGGTTTTCAATCCGCAGGTGGGCCTGGTCATCAGCTCCTACACCGTAGCAAGGCCGGTTCCAACTGTAAATAGTGCCATTTTGCAGGCGTAGAGCCCGCAAGCTGGGCGTTCCGCCCTTATCCAGGCAATCTACCGCATCCTCCTTGATGTCTCCGGTGAGAATAAGCGGGAAGCGGGTGATATTATCTTTGAAAAGCTGCACCGGGGAGCCACTCAGCCATTCCCGGCCAAAGTTGACCCGGTTGTGCCGGTCCCGGATTTGGTTGGCGGAACGGCGGGTGTCGATACTCTGCTGGAACAGGGCGATACGGGTCTCGTGCCACAACTCCCGGCCAAATAGCAGGGGAGAGTTGGCAGTGGCTGCCAACACCGGGGCCGCAATGTATTGTGCCCAGTTGTAAGCTTCCGAGAATTCTCTGGGGTCGAGCTGCAGGTGCAGCTGCCAGGAAGTGTTGGCGGCTTCGTACATGACCGAAGGCAAGGAGGTAGTCAGCTCATCGGCTCCATTGATATTGATCTCAAAACTGCCGCCCCGCATTTGGGTCAGCCCCTGATTGAGCACGTCAAACCGTGGCAGTGGCGTCATGTGCTCAAGGTCGAGGTGGCAGCGGCGGATGGTTGGCAGGATACCCGTCATCACGGCTTGGATGCCCTGTTGGTCCCCTACCTCTTTCAAAGTATTCAGCAATTGCTTCAACTGCGCCGCTGTTTTCTGAAAGGCGTATTTATCCAGTTCGAAGGGGTCGAGGTTGGCCTCGAGGTTGAATTGCCCGATTTCGAAGGTAAACGACTTGGGCAAGCTAGGCAATAAGCCGAAGGCGAGGGAAGAGGGTTGACGGGCAGCATCTACCATGCAGAGTTCCTGTTCTGCACCAATGCGTTGGTGCCCTTTTTCAAATCGGTCTTCTCTTATCATTCGGTCTAAGGCCTGCACATCTCTCAGCAGGCTTCGGAAATAAGCAGCTCTGTTTTCTGATGCTGGCTTAACGGCTAAATCTCCCATGATTGGCGATTGTTTAAGACACAGCCGGTAGTGCGGCTGGGCTGGGTTCAGGATTAAAAAAAGCAGGTATCAGTGCTTTAGCATCAGTAGCGGTATTTTGGAATGCAGGGCCATCGTTTTGGTATGGCTACGCCGGAAGAGCCGGTCCCACCAATTGTGATGGGGGGCAAACATGGCTAGTACATCCACTTCAAATTTTTCAGTAAAGGATTCCAGTGCGTCAAGCACACGTTCTCCCTCTAAGGTATGAAAACTGATCTGAAGGGCCGGGGCGTGGTTGTCAAAGAATTTAGACAACCCGACTACATCAAGGGCATTTTCTGTAGAATCAGTCAGGTTGACGTGGGCGCAGCGGACGACAGGGTGGAAGGGCTCCAGCAGTTTGCCATACTCCCAAATGTGGTACGGGTCTGCGTCTTCCAGATTGGTGGCGTAGGCCGCCACATTGATGTTTTGGTAAGGCGCGTGCTCCGGCACTACCCATACGTGGCAATCTGCGTTTTCGATGACAGCGGTGGTCACGCTTCCCCACATCCGGTCGAGGGCGTTGTGCTCTCCACGGGTGCCCATAACGATAAGGTCGGCTTCATCGCGCTTGGCAATGTCTACGATCAGACTGGCGGGCGTGCCGATCTCTACGTCCGAGTGGATATTGGGCACGCTGCTGAGCTGGCCCGTAGCGTGCATTTGCGCCAACCCTTTTTCTACAAATTCTTTGATGACGGCTCCAGCCGCTGCGGCTTTTTCTTTAGTCGCCTGTGCCGCCATTACTGGTAAGTCGAGCGCTTCGTACTCCGGATATATAACGTGAAGGAGCTCAATATTTGCTCCGTACCGTTGAGCAAGCATAAGAGCGTAGCGAAAGGCGTTTTGTGCGGTATCCGAAAAATCGGTAGGGAACAGGATTTTTTTAATGTCATCCATGGCTTTTGGTTTTATCTGGATATATTATGGGCTTGGTCAGGCTCAATCGAAGTACGCCAGGAACCCGAGCAGGCCCAGCACGAAGGCCAGGCTGAGGCCCAGGGCCAGCCGGGCGGGCCAGTACCGGCCGCGTTCGGGGTTGAGCAGAATGGTGCCGGCGGCAATAAAACTGCCAAAGGCCAGAATCCATCCGACGGCAAAGAAGCCAAGCAGGAAAGCAATAATGCCGACTACTGCTGACCCAAGTGCGGCCTGCCCCTTGAGCTCTGCCGCTGAATCCGGCAGCTGCCGTGCTTTGCTATCAATGGGTCTAGGAAGTGGGGGCGGGGGCGCCGTAGCGGGCACGCGCTTGGTTGCCGGGCGCTCGGCAACCAATAATATGCTGTGGAATAACAGGCTTCGTTTCATAATCCCAGTTTTTGTACTGTCTGTCAAAACAGCATTTTTTCCACCGTATTCCAGATGAGAAATATCACGGGCCCGGCTTGACTTTTATCAAATCAAGGCATGGCTATACCGCATATACAAGCCTCTGCAACCCTGCCTAAAACTGGATATCGAACGTGCCGCCACTGATATTGGAAGCAATCCCAATCAGTACGCCCCAGTCTCGGAAGCCTGTATTGTCAAAGCCGGCCACAACTTCCACCCGGAAAAAGCGCAGCAAATTGTCCAGGGAGTAGCCGAGTTCGTAATACGTGCCGGAGGCCGGGGTCGTCAGGATATTGGCAAAGACATTTTCTTTGATCCCCAGGAGCCGGACCTCCGGAATGTGCGTGAACAGAAGCTTCCGGAATTGATAGTGGGCCGATGCGCCCGCAAAGCGGTCCATAGTACTGAATTCGTAATAGGGCAGGCGCCGGTAGCTGCCGGTAGGGGAAGCTGTTGTCAGGGTAAGCTGGTTGGCATTAAAGTGGCGGTAATCGGGAAAGCCCACATAGCCGGTATGCAGGAATAGGCCGGCATCCGCCCGGAGGTCCAGTTTGCCCCGGACGCCAAATGTGATTTGGTGCCGGAAGCCAAACTCCAGGTAAGAAAAGTCGGTGCGGCTTTCACCGATATCGGGCAACCCTTGCCGGTATACCAGCCTGAGGGTGGGCGAGCTGCCCGCAATCGGCTCTTTTTCGCCATTGTAAACTTTATACTTCTGCCAGGGGCGGGCCTCCAAAATGGCCTGCGCTACAAAAGCGCGCTCTTCCTGGGGAAGATTGGCACCCAGTTCCCGGCTACGGGGAAAATTGGAGGCGTAGGTCCGGTCATCAAAGTCAATCCATACCTGATTGGTGCGGTTGCGCAACCGGTAACGGTTAGCCCATTCGGCAGACAGAAAAACCGACCAGTTTTCCCGGAACCGGTGGTGGTGGGCTAAACGGAGGTAGTCCTTTTCGTAAAGGCGGATAAAGTTGCGGTCGGTAAATAGGTTGACATAGGTGTTGAAGAAAAAACCGATGGGCCGGTCGCCATTATAAGTGTGTAGGTAGCGCCCGCCCTCCAGGCTAAGGTGGTTGGGGTGGTCTGCCTGCCCGAAAGTATAACCTACCGACCCGAAACCCGTCAGCTTTTTCCTGGCGAAAGCATAGCGGGGGGTTAGTACCACCGCTAGCCGGTTATCATTTTTCTTGTAGGCGTAGCCGAGGTCAGTATGGGTGCTGAAGCCCTCTACCGGGTTGAAATAGATGCGGGGGGCGATGGCAGCGTGGGAGAAGGTGTGATGTTCTCCTGCTTTATAGCTTCCGCCGAAGAGGACATCGCCCAGGAAGCCGAAGTTGAAGTTGTTACTGTTGGCTTCCAGGGAATCGGCCTCCTCCTCCTCCTTTTCCACCTGCGCCATGCTGTCGAGCTTGTAATAGCTGCGGGCTTCGATTTCGGTTAGCGGCACCGGGCGGATCTCGGCCCAGTAGAGGGAATCCTTTTCGTAAGCAGTGGAGTCTACCGTGTATTCCCGGTTTTCCACCACCTCGGGAGCTTCCTGTGCTTGTTGCTCCTGCCGCTCGTACGACCGCATAAGCTTGCGGAGCTCTTTTCGGGTGAGCTCTTCGCCCTGCGCAAGCCGTTCCTCCGCCGGGGGCACACGTTCTGCGCCGGGCCCTGTTTCCTCTAATACTTCCGGTTGGGTGGCATCCAGGACGGTAAACTCCCTGGGCAGGTCCGGGTTGAGGGTGATTGCATAATTACTGACTGTGGCCAGGTAGCGGTATTCAAAACCAAACCCGAACAGCTGCCCCTCTACGTTAAATTGGTGGTTGACGGGCAACCAGGCTTTTTCATCGATGGGGGCATAGACCTGGGCGACCTGAAAACGGATCCCCTGCTGTATTGTGCTGAGGTCCAGGCTGTATATGCTCCACCAGTCTTCGACAATGTACAGGTACCCTTCGAATACCCCATCCCCTGTACTTCGCGGCGTTACCTTAATTTTATTGACCCCGTAGTTGCGGTCCATGAAAAAGCCTTCCAGCTCAAAGCGGTAGTAGGCAAACGCCCGGGGTGAAAGCGGAGAGATCGCATCTGCAATTTTGGGTTCGTAGAAACTGCCGACGATATAGCTCATGGGAGAGGTGGAGCGGTCGTCCCCCTGCGTGTACACAGAAATGACGCGCTCCCGAAAAGTCCCGGGCCGCTCGTACTCCACTATGCTAACCGACTCTGAAGTGAAAGCGGTAGAGGTGTCAATGCCCTCCTTTTCGATGGTTTTGCGGAGCAAGCCGGGAATTTTTTTCAGGCGGCCGGTGCCTTTCATATATACCTTCGCTGAGTAAGTATCGATTTGCTGCCGGTGGTAGCTGGCTTTGGCAATGGCGCGCCGCATGATGGAGTAAGCCGGGTTTTCGTCCCCGTCCAGCACATCAACCGCCTCAAGCTGCAGGGGTTGTTCCTGAAGGCTGACATTGAGGAGTTCTATGCGGCTGCCCACTGCGATGGGCTTGGTTACGGTTTTGTAGCCCAGGAATTGAAACACCAAGGTGTAATTGCCAGGCGATAGCCGCATTTCGTAATGGCCCTCCTCGTTGGTCGTCGTACCGGAGCCGGTGCCCTTCACAAAAATGCTGGCGTAAGCAAGTGGAGCGCCACCCTCCCCCGTTACTTTTCCGGAAATCCCCCCCTCCTGTGAGAAGCCTAAAGTAGCAAGAACAGCGGTCAATACGAGTGTACAGTGAAGTTTCATTAGAATTTTTTTCAGGTGAATCAGCGGTCATTAAACACAAAAAGTCCGCAAGGTGCACTTCTTTTCGCTGAATACCGGTTTTCTGCCGATGAAGCTACAGACACCATAGAGCTGTGAATTTGCATCTGTCTTGGAGGGCATAAGCAGGACAAATGGCTTCCCCCTGTGGCTGCCAGGAACGGCACAACGCCGGGCGGCAGCTACCGGTCCAACAATAACCATTTGCAGAATAGGTTTGTTAATAACATTATCGTATTTTACAATTTGCCGGCAGGCTTGCCGATCCGGCGTACACCGAATTTGTAGATTATGGCTTTTATTCGATTTTCCAAGCTGCCTAAGCACCAGCAGTATCAGTATAAACCCCGCTTCTGGAACCCGGAAAAAGAAGATTTGGAAGAGCGCCTCAAGCGCGTAGAAGAGATGAAGTCCGGTGATGCAGAAAGCGTGAAGGCCCGGCTGTCCGGCAGTTTCCGGCGCGGCTACCAAAAAGCAGAGGATGTGCGGTTTCGCCGCCGGCAGGTACAGCGCTCCAATTTGGTGCTGCTGGGGGTAATTGCCCTGTTGCTGCTTTTTTCCTACATGTTTATAAGTGTATATTTGCCGGAAATCGCTGCAGCTATCGGCGAGTAATACTGTTGTTGAGCCGCTACGGAGCGGTTTCGGATTTATTACAAAAACGAAGGAGATTCCCTTATGGCTGATCTTATTCAGCTGTTGCCCGACGCAATTGCAAATCAAATCGCCGCCGGCGAAGTCATTCAGCGCCCCGCTTCTGCGGTGAAAGAACTGGTGGAAAATGCCATTGATGCCGGGGCAACAAAGGTCAAATTAGTTGTCAAAGATGCAGGCAAGTCCCTGATACAGGTGATTGACAACGGGTGTGGTATGTCTGAGACAGATGCCCGTATGGCGTTTGAGCGGCATGCGACTTCAAAAATCCGGTCTGCCAATGACCTGTTTGCTATTCGGACAATGGGGTTCCGTGGCGAAGCCCTTGCATCAGTGGCGGCAGTGGCTCAGGTGGAGGTCAAGACTCGCCGCCATTCCGACGAGCTGGGCACCCGCCTGGTCATCGAAGGTTCAGAGGTTAAAGTACAGGAGCCTTGCCAATGCCCTACGGGCACGACGGTTTCAGTTAAAAACTTGTTCTTCAATGTGCCGGCGCGCCGCAACTTCCTCAAGTCCAATGCGGTGGAAATGCGCCATATCAACGATGAATTTCAGCGCCTGGCGATTGCAAATGCGGATATATTCTTTTCTCTCCATCACAACGACAATGAAACCTTTCACCTGCCGGCTGGTAAGCTCCGGCAACGGCTCATTGGTATTTTCGGCGGGAATGCCAATAAAAAGCTGGTGCCGGTGGGAGAAGAAACTGAAGTGCTGAAGCTTTCTGGCTACGTAGGTAAGCCGGAATTTGCCAAAAAGACCAGAGGGGAGCAGTATTTTTTTGTAAACAACCGCTACATCAAGAGCAACTACCTCAACCATGCGGTCGTCTCGGCCTACGAAGACCTGCTGCCGGAGGGCAGTTATCCGCTATATGTTATTTTTATTGAGATTGACCCCAAGCGGATCGATATCAATGTGCACCCCACTAAGCAGGAAATCAAATTCGAAGACGAGCGGCTGGTGTACAACTACCTGCGCGTATCAGTGCGCCATGCCCTGGGGCAATACAATGTAATGCCCAGCCTGGATTTCGACCAGGACCCGACCTTTGCCAATCCGGCGCCTATCCGCCCCCGGGGAGAGTCCAAAGCTTCCCCATCGATCCGGTCTTCCGGCAATGGCAGCAGCAGTGCCGGGGCTAGTGATGACCCGCCGTCTGAACGCCGCCGCCAAGCCAACAACCTCGAACGGTGGGAGGATGCTTTTAAAGGGCTGGAGGAATTTGATACCCCACCGGGAGCTCCCTCCGAAGGCACTCAGCCCCTAACCTTGGAAAGCGATTGGCAAAAGGAGGAGGAAGAGGCGGGCCATCCTGCCGGAGCCCAGCCGGAAAGCAACAAGACGCCTACCCAGCTGCACAACACTTACATTCTCACTCAAATCAAGTCGGGCATGATGCTGCTGGATCAGCAGACCGCCCACGAACGCATACTTTACGAGCGCTACCTGCAGGTGCTGAGCCAGCAAAAGAGCAGCACCCAAAACCAATTGTTCCCCCGGACCCTATCACTTGCTCCGGCGGATGCTGAGCTGCTGAAGTCGCTTCTTCAGCCCATCAATCAACTGGGCTTTGACATTCAGGAGTTCGGGGCCAATACCTTTGTGATCAATGGCGTGCCCACTGAGCTGGCAGGCAAACAGGATGAACTGGCAGTCATTGAATCCTTGCTCGAACAATACAAAAGCAACCGGGAGCTCAATGTAGGGCAGCATGAAAATATTGCCCGCGCAATGGCGCGGAGCGCTGCTATGAAGCGAGGCAAGCCCCTAAGCCCTCAGGAAATGCAGACGTTGATTGACCAGCTGTTTGCTTGTGAAGTCCCGTTTCAAAGCCCTACCGGAAAACGGTGCTTTATAACGGTCGATTTGGAAGAGTTATCCAAACGATTTGAACGGTAAAGCGTTGAAGTATAGCTTTAAGGCACAATCAACCACCATCCAAGCCTATGTTCAGAGTAACGGAAGTTGTCAAACATCTGCTCATTATAAATATCCTGATGTATTTGGGGTCTATGCTGCTCGGCGATCCGACTGGCGGAACGATGAGCGATTTGGTCAATGAACAAACCACTAATTTTTCTGAATGGGGCCGGTACCGGCTGGCTATGTTTTTTCCGACTTCTGAGTACTTCCGGCCCTTTCAGATCGTGTCGCATATGTTTATGCACGCCGATTTGAGCCACTTGTTTTTCAATATGTTTGCCGTGTTTATGTTTGGGCCGCCTCTGGAGGCGACCTGGGGGCCAAAGCGGTTTTTGCTTTACTACCTGGTCACGGGCTTTGGCGCAGTGCTGTTGCATTCCCTGGTGCGCGGTTTGGAGATATATATGGGCGGAGCTTCTCCTCTGATGGCTAATGTGCCCTCACTCGGCGCCTCGGGTTCGGTGTTTGGCATATTGGTCGGCTATGGCATGTTGTTTCCGGACAACCGGATCATGCTGCTCATCCCGCCCATTCCGCTCAAAGCAAAGTACTTCGTGCTCATTTATGCGGGTGTTGAACTATTCTTAGGGCTCGGCAATTTTAATACCGGAGTGGCACACTACGCCCACTTGGGAGGTGCTTTGTTTGGCTTCCTGCTCATCCTCTACTGGCGCAAATATGGCTCCCGCTCATAAGCGCTAGCCTAAAGCATTTGCAGATTGGCCCGGAAGACTGGACAAAATGAGCAGAACCTAGTACCTTGCGAAAGTTGTAGGCTCGTTCTGCTCACGACCATTAATTATAATAATGAACCGATAACGCATGCTACAGTCAATCTGGGACGATGCTAAGCGAGAACTCAGCCGGGGTAATATGATTACCCAGCTGATCATCATAAATATTGGGGTATTCGTACTGATCAACCTCCTCCGGCTCTTTCTCTTCCTGGGAAATGGGGGCACCGTCCCGCAGCTCTACGATACCATCCTGCACTTTTTTTGTATGTCTTCCGATTGGAAGTTCTTCCTTACCCATCCGTGGGGGATGTTCACTAGCATGTTCCTGCACGAGGGGTTTTGGCATTTGCTTTGGAATATGCTCTTCCTGTACTGGTTTGGCCGCATTGTGGGCGACTTTATCGGCGATCAGCGCATACTGCCGCTTTACTTGCTCGGCGGGCTGACTGGGGCTGTGGTGTTTTTCCTATCCGCCAATATGTTGCCCTACGGTGCCGGTGGCCGGTTTGCGCTGGGGGCCTCAGCTGGTGTAATGGCTATCGTAGTTGCCGCAGGCACTATATCGCCGGATTATATCATGCGCCTGCTTCTGATCGGTGATGTCAAGCTGAAGTATATTGTAGCTGTCCTGGTCTTTCTGGACCTCATCCTGATACCGCAGGGGGGCAACACCGGCGGCCACTTTGCGCACCTGGGGGGTGCCTTTTTCGGATGGCTCTTTGTAGCCCAACTGCGTAAAGGCAACGATTTTAGCGAGCCAGTCAATAATATTCTGGATAAAATCCGGGGTTTTTTCAACCGGTTGACCTCCGGGCAACGCAGCGGCCGGCGGCCTAAAGTTGTTTACCGAAACCCCAACCGCCGGAGCACTGGCCGGGGCAAAGGGGCTTCCGATACCGCTAAAAAGAACAACAGCGCCTACCAGGAAAAACTGGATGCCATCCTCGATAAAATCAAGGATTCCGGTTACGATAGTTTGACCAAAGAAGAGAAAGAATTTTTGTTCAACGCCAGCAAGCAGTGATATGCTGTTCAGAATACTGCTTTGCAGGTTACTTTTATGATAAAGCTCCTCAGGTGGTTAAACATATTGCTGGTTTTGGTGACGCTGCTGTGCTATCTGGCCCCTCATGTCAACCCCGCTACCTTTTGGCCCCTGACTTTTTTCGGGCTGCTCTTCCCCTGGCTGCTTGGAGCACATCTGGTTTTCATTGTAATATGGGGGATACAACGCCGCTACCAGTTCCTGGTTTCAACAGGCTGTCTGCTCTTGGGGTGGCCCCACCTGACCGCCTTCCTGGGGCTTAATCTGCCCGGTGATCCAGCCGGTGCCGATTTTCATATCAAGTCTTTTAATGCGTATAGTTTTCAGGAGGCTGGCCCGGCGGGCCACCGCATTCCGGTGGAGGCGCTCGAAAGCCTTTTCCCAACCGAGGGTATCGACATCCTTTGCCTGCAGGAATTCCCTACTTTCTTCCGTGCTAATCCATATCTCCGCTATTTCAAGGAAGAGGCGGGTTTCTCTCATGCCCACGCCATAACCAATGGGTCGCTCGCTATCCTAAGCCGCTATCCGATCAAACGTACATATACCCATTATTTTGTCAAGCACTTTAATGGGTTTGTCTGGGCAGATGTCGAGATAGATGGCCGCACCGCCCGGATATTTAACTTGCATTTGCAGTCTAATGCCGTATCCGGGATGGCGGATGCCGTTGCCAGGCAGGGGGACTTAAAAAAGCCGGAAACCTGGTCCTATATTAAAGGGATGGCCGGGCGCTTTAAACGGGCGGAAATACGGCGGGCCAAGCAGGCACAGCTGGTATTGGAGGAAATCCGCAAAAGCCCGCACCCAGTGATTGTCTGCGGTGATTTCAATACCACTCCGCAATCTTATGCTTACCATTTATTGCAACAGGAATTGAAAGACGGGTTTCGCCAGGCGGGTACCGGCCTGGGGGTTACCTACGCCGGTAAAATACCTGCCCTGCGGATCGACTACCTGCTTTACAGCCCGGCTCTGCAAATTCACGATCACGATATTGAACGGGAGCAGTGCTCTGACCATTACTCGGTATCCGGCGCCTTGAGCTGGCGGTAAGCCAGCCCGCGTTCAGGCCCTCATTATGCTCACTCACCCAGCCAAAGGCCGCTTACAAAAAGTATTTTGACGGCAGACCCAACGAAGCCTTACATTTATACGTGTACGCTTTCAGGAGTACGATCGTGCTTCGGCCCCACAGGTGCTTATTCTGACCATTAAAAAACACCCCTGAGTATGAAAAACGTCGTCCCTTGCTTCTGCTTTTTGGTAAGCTGGCTACTGCCTGCCACTTTGAGTGCCCAATCCATCACCTTTGAACCCAGCCCTTCATCCTGTGGACAGGATTGCTATGTGGTCTACGCTAGTGCCGAAGGGCTGGAACCCCCCTTTACCTATCTTTGGAACACTGGGGAAAACAGCAATAATATTACCATTTGTGAGGCTGGGTGCTACGATGTGGCGATCACCGGAGCTACCGGTACTACGATCGACAGCACCCTGTGCCTGGATTTGGTATTTAATCCCAACCCCACTATACAGGCAACGCCGGATTGCCCTATTTCTCAGGCACCCATCCTGGTCGACAGCAACTACGTGGTTTGTCAGCAAGCCTGCGTCGGCAGTACGATTGGATATTCCAGTAGTATTGTCGCGCAAGATAGTTTCGGGCTCGGATGGGCCGTTTTCAACGAAGCTACAGGCCAGCCTGAAGATTTCACCCAGGTCAATGAGCAACGGATCGAGGTTACCTGGGCGCAGCCCGGCACCTACTCGATATTCAGCAGTGGCCTTATCAATGAGCCTCCCTTTTTCTGCCAGGTGCAAGGCACCACCTGTGTCAACGTTGTAGCCCCTCCGGAGAGTGCAGTAAGCAGCGCACCTGAGGCCAGTAGCGGCATGGTGACACTTTGCCAGGGGCAGCCTTTGTTATTGGAGTACACCGGGGAAGCGGCCGATACCTTAATTTGGGATTTTGGCAACGGGGTCACGGCCGACGGCGGTTCGGTCGACTATACCTATCCGGAGCCGGGCACCTTCGAGTTGATGCTGATCGCTTCCCGCTATTGCGAATGCAACGATACCACGCTGCTGACCGTAGAGGTGCAGGAGACCCAGACCCCCATAGTGGATTGTGTGGGCACGGTATGTGAAGGGATGCTAGGGACTTACACCGCTCAGAGCGATTGCGGTACCTTCCTGTGGTCGGTGAGCGAAAACGGAGTGGTCATTGACGGGGGCGGGCCTGCCGATGATTTTATCAGTGTACTTTGGGAATCCGGGCCAGAAGGCACAGTAGAGCTGCTCACAGAAGGCTGCCCTGGTACAGATTGCCCGGTGCCGGCCACTCTTGTGGTGCCTGTTATCTCAGACCAGGCGGAAGTGGACGGGCCGGATTTGGTCTGCCCCGGCACCCGGGCGGTGTACAGGGTGCCGCCCTACGAAGGGGTGCAATTTGTCTGGGACGTTACCAACTTTGGAAGCATCGTGTCGGGCCAAGGTACGCACGAGATCGAAGTGGAGTGGCTCAATACCCTGCCTGCCCCTACCCAGTCGGTTAGTGTAACCTTTGAGAATTGCTATCTCGGCTGCGGTGGCGCTGCGGAATTAGAGGTCCAGATTCAGCCCGCTTTTTATTTGACGGGCCCGATTGAAGTATGCCCGAACACGCCTGTAACCTATAATGCCTTACAGGCCAATACCGGGGTGCCCGTCCCGGCTGCCTGGCAGTTAATAGACGCTACCGGTTTGCCGGTTTGGCAATCAGCAGGCGCTACCGACGAAGTAGAAGTGCCTATGGATATCGACCCCGGTTTTTACGTCCTCCGTGCCACGCCAGCCTCCGTTAACAGTGCCTGCCTGCCGGAGGCCTTCCGGCGGGTGCTCGTCTTAAGCCCACCGGAACCGGTAGAAGAGATCACTGGCAACACGGTTATTTGCCCGGGCGCCCCAACGGCCTATCAGGCTACGCCAGTAGGGGAAAATGTGGCGTTGAGCTGGACCGTTAACAACGGAGGGGTGCTCTCGGAGCGTTCCGGCCGTTCCATCAACGTAACCTGGGGCAATACACCGCCCTACGAGTTAAGCGTGGTGCAGGTTAACACCCAGGGCGCACCCTGCGCGTCGGAAGCCATTAGCCTGGAAGCGGAAGCATTTGACAACCTTGAGCTGTCGGGCGATACGGATGGCTGTTACGACGGCATAAGCACCTACACGGCTACTGCGGCGGACAACCTGGCTTACGAATGGGCAATCGTACCCGCTTCAGCAGGTTCTATCGTTTCTGAGGGGGACGAAAGCTCCGTAGATATCCTTTGGCATGAGGTAGGCAACGCTCAGGTGCAGGTAGTGGTCTGTGCCGAGACGGCTACGCTGGATGTAGAAGTGCATGCCCTGCCCGAACCCACGCTTACCGCGCCTGCTTTCTTTTGCCCCAATGCGGAAGCCCCTGTGTCAGCAGCGCCCGGTTTTGAATCGTACACCTGGTACAACAGTGATGATCAGCAAGTGGCTACAGGTATGGAGCCGGAGCTCGCCCCTGGCAGTTATGCCCTTGTGGTTACCAACGAATTTGGGTGTGCAGGGGCGGCTACTTTCCGCATACAGCCCTATCCAGCTTCAGCAGTGAGCATTTCTACGCCGGATCCCTGGATTTTTTGCCAGCAATCCCCCTCCACCCGGCTCGTGGCCCAAAGCACGGAGGGCGGCTATGCCTATCAGTGGTATCAGGATGGGGTGGCTGTAGGCACCGATGCGCCGGAGTATACTGCCACCGCTTTTGGTTCCTACTCGGTGGAAATTACCGACCAAAACGGCTGCCGGTTCTTAAGCGACCCATTCGAGGTCTTTGAGGATTGTGGCGACTTCATCTGTGGCACACCCACAGGTCCTACCTGCGCGGACGTGATTATGGGTTTTGAGATCAGCGAGGGCGGTGAATGCGAAACGAAGACTTACACGGATACATCAGAAGGAATGATTGCCGGCTCGCAGGCTTGGTCCTTCTTCTTTCGGGATGGCGTGCTAACCGAAACCTCAACTGATGCCAACCCTACGGTAGAGCACCAGGAGGTGGGCTACTACCGGGTGGTGTTATCGGGGACCTTTCCGGCACCTTCCGATCCCACCCAAACGGTCAACTGCCGCTTTTCAGTCGTGGATTCCATTGAAGCCCTGGCCGATTTTCATTTCGAGCCGGCCTGTGTGGGCAGCTCTACCGCGTTTGAGGACCTTTCCGACTTTTTGCCATCGTCGGGTATCGTGAGCTGGTCCTGGGACTTCGGAGACCCGGCAAGCGGAGCGGGGAATACGGCTTCGGTACCCAACCCGGACCATACCTTCTCTGCTGTGGGCGACTATCTGGTTACCCTAACCATTACGACGGTCAGCGGCTGTACCAGCAGTACGGCCAAAATGGTCAGTGTTGTGGCACCCCCGTCCGCCAGCTTTGCGGCACCGGAGACAACTTGCGCGAGCAGCCCTACCCCTTTTCAGGTACCGCCCGGTGGATTCGCGCTGTACCAGTGGGACTTTGGGGACCCCGCCAGTGGCGCGGCTAATTTTTCCCAGCGCCGGCAAGCGTTCCACCGCTATGAGGCCCCCGGTATTTATCAGGTTACGCTCAGCGCTGCAAATATTGAAGGCTGCACGCAGTCTTTTACCCAGACCGTGTCCATTAGCCCCAATGACCTTGCGGGCAATATTACCCTTGACCCTCAGCCACCGGTATGCGAAGGCGTGGACATTGAGGCAACAGCGCCGGGCGGTGGCGTGGATTGGAACTGGAGTACGGATGAAGCAAGCGAAAGCATTCTGATTAGCCAAGAGGGGATCTACGCCCTTACCATCACCGATGAGAATGGCTGCACCTATGAACCGGCCGCTGCGGAAGTTAGCATTAACCCTGCACCCCTGGCCGATATCCGGGCAGCTGAGTACGACGAATACGGGCAGCCCACTGCTTACTTCTACGAAGGCTACAGTACCTGCCAGGGTGAAGACGTTTTCCTGGAAGTGCCGAACAGCGAGCTATTCCCAGCCTATACCTACACCTGGAGTATGGGAGGGTCCGGGCCTGCTGTTGAATTTTCAGAGGACAAAGGCAATTTGCTTGCCGCCGGAGACTATACTGTGACCCTGACGGCTACCGACAACACCACGGGCTGCTTGATGGAGACGGCTCTGGAGGTGACCGTTCATCCGCTGCCCACCCTGCCGGTGATTGTAGCAGATCAGCCTGCTCCGATCTGCGAGGGCACGATGGCTACCCTTTCCGTCGATAATCCCCAGCCAGGGGTAGATTATGTTTGGAGCACGGGCGATACCGGAGCTTCGGTCGAGGTGGAACAGGGAGGGGAATACGTAGTGACAGCCATCAATGCCGAAGGTTGCGAGCAGGAAAGCGAACCCTTTGAGCTGTTGCCAGGGCCAGATATTGCCCGGGTGCCGAATGGCTGTTACACCCGTTGCCGGCCCGACACCATCTGCCTGCCAGATATTCCCAACGTTGTGAGCTATCAGTGGTTTTTCAATGGCAGCCCGGTAGCGCCTCCCGGTGGCACCATGCCAGAGCTGATTGTGGAAGATGCAGGCGAGTACTACCTGGAAATGGTGGGGGCGAACGGTTGTGTGCTGCAATCCGACCCCCTTACGCTTCAGCTTTTCGACGGCTACGGAAGCTTTGGCGGCGAGGTGTACTTTGATGTGAATGACAATGGCATTATTGATGCGCCGGATACCCTGATGAGCGGGATTGGCATTTTGCTGCAGCAAAACGGCACCGTATTGCAGCAAAGTACCTCGACCAACGATGGCGGCTACGGCTTTATCGACCTGCCCGCTAATCAAGCGTATACCCTCGGAGTAGACACCGCCAACCTGGGCAACAACCTGGAAGCCGTGTGGGTAAGCTGGGACACGCAGCTGGTGGGTTGCGATCAGGTTGTTATCGAGGATTGGCTGATCCGCTTAGATTGCCCTTCTGCCACGGATACGACCCTGGCGCTAGCCGCCTGTGAAGGCAGCAGTATTACCTACGCCGGAACAGATATACCGGCCGGCGCACAGGAAGTTTTTGTGTTTGCCAATGCAGAAGGCTGTGACTCTACGGTCAACGTCTGGGTGGAGCCCCTGCCGGTCTACACGAATGCCTTTGAGCTGGTCTTCTGTGAGGGGGACCCCCTGGTGCACGATGGCCTGCCCCTGGAGGAAGGCTTCAATGAAATCGCCCTGAGCACCGTTGACGGCTGTGACTCTCTGCTCCAAATCACCGTGGTGGTGCAGATGCCGGTTGTGAACGAGCAGACCCGCCTGGTTTGTGCCGGCGAAAGCATCACGTTCAACGGCCAGGAGCTGACAGCGGGCGAATCGGCCACAGCTACCTTTTCCAGCGCTGCGGGCTGCGACTCTACCGTAACGCTGACGGTAGCCCAGGCTCCGGCAATCAACGCCAGCCTGACTGCGGAAGCTACCTGCCCCAATACGGCTACCGGGGCGCTTTATGTGACCCTTTCCTCGACGCCCAACCCGCCCTATACCTTCGCGCTTCAGGGGGCGGGCACGCAGGCTGCCCCCACTTTTCCAGCACTGGAGGCAGGAAATTATACCGTAGAAATCACCGATGGCAGTGGTTGTGCAACCACCCTTACTGAGCGGGTAGACGCCCTGGAGCCCCTGGAGGTAGAGGTGGGCTGGAATACGCTGAGCTGCGAACAGCCGGTTTCTAGTGTAGAAGTCGATTTGCTTTCCGGCGCGGCGCCTGGGCTGACCTACCTCTGGTCAGACGGGGTGCGTACGCCCAACCGTACCCTCACCGCTCCCGGTAGTTATGAACTGGTGGTGGATAACGGCTGCGAGACTTTCGTGCAGGCTATTCCCCTGGACCCCCCTTTGTTTGATGGAGCAGATTGGATATACGTGCCCAACGCCTTCTCCCCCAATGGTGATAATGCCAATGATGTATTTCAAGCTTACGCCAGTGATGAAGTGGCTGCGGTGCTCAGTTACGAGCTTCAGGTATTCGACCGCTGGGGAAGCCGTATCTTTTCCACCGATGACCCGCAGCGGGGCTGGGATGGCATAGCGAAGGGCCAGCGGCTCAATGGAGGCGTTTTTGCCTGGGCCATGCGCGCCACCGTCCTCAACTGTGTACAGGAAGAGGTGCAGGTGGAACGGCAGGGAGAGGTTGTGCTGCTGCGGTAAACCGTGGAGGTCTAAGCGAATGTGTATATTTGCACAAAAAGTATATGCCCGCTGCGACCCGCCTTGCTGACGCTCAGGAAAGAGATGCCCGAGACCCTCTGCGCCATTTCCGCGACCGCTTTTTTATCCCGGCTCGCCGGGATTGCATTTACTTGTGTGGGAATTCACTTGGATTGCAGCCAAAAACGGCAGAAGCTGCCCTGAAGCAGGAACTGGAACACTGGAAAGCCCATGGGGTGGAGGGGCACTTCCGGGGCGATATGCCCTGGATGGATTACCATAAATTCCTGACCGGTCAGAGTGCCCACGTAGTTGGGGCCAAGCCCGAAGAGGTAGTGGTGATGAATACCCTCACGACCAACCTCCATCTGATGATGGTGAGCTTTTACCGCCCCACTTCTGAGCGTTTCAAAATCATTATGGAGGCAGGGGCTTTCCCTTCCGACCAGTATGCGGTTGAAAGCCAGGTGAAATGGCATGGGTACCCTCCTGAATCGGCCATTGTAGAAGTGCAGCCCCGGGCAGGGGAGGATACCTTGCGTACCGAAGACATCCGGGCTACTATAGCAGAGCACGGGGCTCAGACGGCTTTAGTGCTCTTTGGCGGGGTCAACTACTTCACTGGCCAGTTATTCGACATGCAAGCCATTACTGAGGCGGCCCACGGTGTAGGGGCTTATGCAGGGTTCGACCTTGCGCACGCAGCGGGCAACGCCCACCTGAAGCTGCACGATTGGGGGGCGGACTTCGCGGTCTGGTGCAGTTATAAGTACCTGAACTCCGGGCCGGGTGGCCCCAGCGGGGTTTTTGTGCACGAGCGGCACGGCCGCAACCCTGAGCTGCCGCGGTTTGCAGGTTGGTGGGGGCAGGACGAAAGTGAACGCTTCCTCATGCGAAAGGGGTTCCACCCTATGCCAGGTGCTGCAGGCTGGCAACTGAGCAATGCGCAAATTTTTAGTTTTGCCGTGCATAAAGCCAGCCTGGACATCTTCTACGAGGCGACAATGCCTGCCCTGCGGCAAAAAAGCATACAGCTGACAGGCTACCTGGAGGAATTACTGCATGCCCTGCCGGGAGCGGCTGGCCGTTTCCGCATCATCACCCCCGCCGATCCGGCGGCTCGTGGCTGCCAATTGTCGATCTATACAGAGCAGGGCGGGCAGCAGTTGTACGACTACCTTACCGGGCATGGGGTGGTCTGCGACTGGCGGGAGGATAACCTCAGTGGCAAACAGCTGCCAGCGGGAGAGGCTGGTGTTATCCGGGTAGCGCCCACCCCACTCTACAATACCTTTGAAGAGGTATACCGGTTCGTGGAGCTCTTGGGCGCAGCTTGAACCGCAGTCAGCCCGCCTAATAGGTGATGACCTTCTCTACTGTGGCACCCGGTTTTATTTCGATATCAAAAGTATCTTTCTGTCCGCTATGCGCCCCCAGTGCCCGGACTTCGACTTCATACCAACCCGGCGTCAGCTGGTAGGAGCGGGGGTTGCTGCTGGGGCTTTCGTAGGTGCGGCTGCCTGCCATATTCTTGCGGAGTGCCTTATCAATCACGTTCACAGTAGCATCGATGAGCGTGCCATTTTGGGTTTGTACCCCGACCACCAAAGTGCCGGTTTGAAAGTCATGCACCAATTCTTCTGTGGTGCCCCCTGCCAGGGTAATATTTTTCACGGTATCTATTCTGCCGGCCCCCGCCACTTTCAGCCCCTCAAAGATAAGGTGGTAAGTGCCGGGGTTCACTTCCATTGTTTTTGTGCTGCCGTAGGTCCGTGCCGTTGCTGCCGGCCTGCCAAATGAAGTCGGGTAGATTTTGGCGATTCCATCAGTGGGTTCCCCGTTGAGTGTGATTTTTACGCTTACCTCGGCCCCGTCAAAGCTGACCGTCCGATGGATTTGCTCGCCGGCGGCGAGGGCTATTTCAAAGCTGGTGCCTTTGATGTCCGTATGCTCCAGGGGCCTTACCTCCACCTTGAAGCGGCCGGCAGGGACAGCCAGGAAGGCGGTATCCCGGTAGGTACGCCCCCCAGCCACTGCCTTTTGGTTATCGGTAGGGTATACCTTAATCCAGGCATCTACGGGCTGCCCGTTTTTGGTGGCAAACAGGGAAAAATTTTCTGCTTTATCGTCCACGGTGGTTTGAGTGGCTTCCTGAAGGGCAGCAGCGAGCTTTTCCGTATCGGAAGCATCAAAATATTGGCCGCCACCGGCATCTGCAGCACATTGGAGGCCAGCGGTTTCCTCCTTAATGCCGAAACCTACGATGTGCATTTTGAAGTCAATCCCTGAAAGTTTGGCATCCGCAACGATCTGGCACAGATCCCCATCGCAGGATTCGATGCCATCGGTTATCAGGATAAGAGTGGCTGCTTGCTGTTGGGCTTTGAGCCGGTCGAGGGCCATTTGGGCGGAACGGGCCAGTGGTGTTTTGCCGGTAGGGTTCAGTTCGCGCACTGACTGGGTTACCTGTTCTCTGGAAGTATTATCGAGGCTAAGTAGCCATTCGACATCATTGCAATTGTCTTTTTCCCGGTGGCCATAGGCTATGAGGGCAATTGGCCGGCCATCGGATAAACCGGCTACGGTGGTGGAGAGGGCTTCAGCGGCCAACGCTTTCTTGGGCGTGCCGTCTAGCTGCTGCCACATGGAGCCACTGGCATCGTAAATCAGCAATATCGGCGAAGCGGTATCCTGAGCGTTTGCGAATGGCATTCCGAGCAGGGAGAAGAGTAGGGCATAGAGGGCAAATTGGGCTTTCATAATATCTGGTTTTGGGTAAATGTGGTACTTTCAAGCTTACAAAGTACAACTTTCTTGTTTTCAGAGCCAGAAAAGGGGGCATTTGGCGAAGCCTTGGGGCCCGGTGGCAAAAAATTGCGCCCCTATTTTAAACCCCTTTCCTGTTTTTGCGTCCAAAGAGCGTTTAAGCGGACAGGCAGCCTGACCATTGGTGTAACCAGCCCTCGCCGGTTATCGTCTTATCCGTAAATCCGAAAACCCTTATCCATTATGATCATAACCGAAAACTGTGCAACCGGCACCCTGGCACCTTATGTGCCAAGTGCCGATCAGCCCTGGCACAAAGCCCGGGTGCAGCATCTCTACCGGCGCCTCGGGCACGGTATCGTCCCGGAAAATATTGAAGGGGCCCTGCAACAAGACCCGGCAACCCTCGTGGACAGCTTGGTAGATGAAGCCCTTAATTTGCCGCTTCCCGACGAGCCGGAATGGGCAAACTGGTCGACTGCTGATTACGATGACTTTAATACGGAACGCTTCGAGCAGGTCATTAGCTGGATACGGGAGTGGCTGTTCGGCATGCTGCAAAACGGGCTACGCGAAAAACTGGCCATGTTTTGGCACAACCACTTTGTAACGAGTTTCAACAGCTATCAGTGCCCCTCCTATATGTATCAGTATACCACGCTGCTACGGCAGTATGCGCTGGGCAATTTCAAGGACTTTACTGTGGAAATGGGCAAAACGCCCGCTATGCTCATTTACCTGAATGGCATTCAGAATACCCGTTTTGATTCTAATGAAAACTACGCCCGGGAGTTGTACGAGCTGTTTACCCTTGGCCTGGACAATGGGTATACCCAAACCGATATCTCAGAGACTTCCCGCGCCCTCACCGGCTGGAACGGCCTGAATGGGCCTCCCTATTGCACGCCGATCAACTTTGTGCCCTTCCTGTTTGACAATACCGAAAAGACCATCTTTGGCCAGACGGGTAACTGGGGCTACGAGGAGGTACACGATATTTTGTTCGAGCAGCGCTCCGATCAGATCGCTCAGCATATCTGCACTAAGATATATCGCGCTTTTGTGCACCCTGAGGTAGACGAAGGCATTGTAGCGGGGCTTGCCGATACTTTCAAGAATAACAACTTCGAGCTGACCCCTGTCTTCCGGCAACTCTTCAAAAGTGAACATTTCTTTGATGAATATGTCATGGGCACGCTGATCAAAAGCCCGGTAGAGCTCTTTTTGAATACCATCAAGGAAAGCCGGCTCCCAATAGATGAAGACGCTATGCAAATAGTGGGGTACCTGGCCAGCGACCTGGGGCAGCAAATCCTGTCTCCGGTGGATGTCAAAGGCTGGCCCGGCAACCGCGACTGGATTGATACCAATACCATGACGGAGCGCTGGCTGTCCCTCGACTTCATTGTGGGGCGGTACTACTTTGATTACAAGCCAGAGCTGGTACAGCTTGCTAAAGATCTCAGCGGCGATTCTATAGACCCCTATGAAGTCACGGCATCCATTATTGATCACTTCATCAGTGGTGGGTTAAGCAATCCGGAAGCCTATGACCGGGCCACGACGATCTTCAAATGGGAGGTCCCGCAGAACTACTTTGATTCCGGGGAGTGGAACCTGAACTGGGATACTGCGGACGAGCAGATTGCTATGTTGCTGCGGCACCTGTTCCGTTTACCCGAATTTCAGTTAACCTAATTCCCACCGGCAGCGCAGACTGCTCCTTAAATTCTAAAAACAGAACCACCATGTGTGACCACCATAAAACAACCGATAAGGGGCGCCACGGCAGCGCCCTCGAGCACGGCGAAGCGCACGAGCGCGACCATAAAGCCTGGAGCCGGCGTACTTTTTTGCGCAACCTTGGCCTCTTCGGCGGAGGCGCGATGATGCTGAGCCAAACCCCTGTAACCGCACTGGCAAACTCCCCCCTGGCGTGGGGGCTGACCAACTCTACCGGCGACCGCATCCTGGTCCTGATTCGTTTTAAAGGCGGCAACGATGGCTTGAATACCATCATTCCGCTCTTTGACTACGGCACCTATCAGATGGCCCGGCCCAACATTCACATCCCACAGTCCGAAATAACGGCGCTGGACGCAGATTTTGGCATGCCTGATTTTATGAACGATTTACAGCCCTTGTGGCAGGGGGGGCAGATGAAAGTTGTGAATAGTGTGGGCTACCCCGGCCAAAACCTTTCCCACTTCCGCTCTACCGATATTTGGACTACCGCCAGCGATAGCGACGTAATGGACACAAGCGGCTGGCTGGGCCGTTTTCTGGAAGGGCAGTACCCAGACTTTGTCACCAACCCGCCGGAAATACCGCCGGCTGTGCAAATTGGTGGCAGCGGCACTTTCCTCTTTGATAATACCGATGGCAATAATATGAGCGTACAGGTGGAGGATCCGGATACCCTGCTCGAAATTGCACAGGATGGGCAGCTCTATGATCCGGTTAATGTGCCGGAATGCTATTTTGGCGAACAAGTCAGTTACCTCCGGACGGTAGCCAACAATACCTTCCGCTACGCGGAAATCATTTCCGAAACTTACAATAGCGCTTCCAATAGCGTAGATTACGAGGGCCAGTTGGGGAATCAGCTGGCACTGGTTGCCCGTTTGATCAAGGGGGGGCTGGGCACTAAGCTCTACATGGTAACCTTGGATGGGTTTGACACCCACGCCAATCAGCCCAACCAACACGCCAATTTGCTGAACAACCTGGCCAGCAGCGTGAAAGCATTTTACGATGACTTGGCTACTGCTGACCGTGCCAAGGACGTCCTCGCCATGACCTTCTCCGAGTTTGGACGCCGCATCGAACAGAACGCCTCCAATGGTACCGACCACGGCGCGGCTGCTCCCTTGTTGCTGTTTGGCCCCGGCCTGGAGGGCAGTGGCTTGCTTGGGGAACACCCGGATATGGAGGATGTGGACGACGCCGGCAACCTGAAATACGGCACGGATTTCCGGCAGATTTATGCTTCTGTATTGGAGAACTGGCTTTGTGTGGATACAGAGGTTGTGGACGAGGTCATGGGGGGCTACTTTGAGCGCCTTCCCGGCCTGGGGCTCACCTGTTCGCCCGTGCCGGTATTCGAAGCACCGGTTTATCAACTCAAGCACTGGGCTTCTTATGATGGCCGTAGCCAGGTGGGTATCCACTACGTTTTGCCAAAAGGGGCGAACGTAACGGTCCATATTTTCAACATGCTCGGCCAGCCGGTGACGACACTCTACCGCGGCTACCAGTCCAAGGGGCAGCACCAACATACCTTCCAGAGTGCGGGGGCGAAGATTGCCGCCGGTTACTACGTATACAGTATTGAAGTGCAGGGGCAGGCGTACAGCCGTAAGATTGTAATGACGCAATAGATATGGAGTAAGGGGGGGCTGGTTGAGCGAATCAGCCGCATCAAGCTCAGCAGCCCCTTTAATAATGAGGCTGGATTTTTTATTTTTACCAGGCACCAGCATTTACGCTTATGCCCAACGCCATAACTTACCGTGCTGCGGTGACGGATGCCGACCTACAAGCCATTATGCGCCTTCAGAAGCTCAATCTGCCTTCTAAAATTTCGGCGGAGGAGCTGAAGGCGCAGGGCTTTGTCACGGTAGACCATGATATGGAGACGCTCCGGGGCATGAATACGCCCTACGGCCACAGTACAGCCTGGGATGGCGGCACCCTCGCTGGGTATGCCCTGGTCATGGAAACCCGTTTCCGCGACCGTATCCCCATTTTGTTTCCGATGTTTGAACGGCTCGACAACATTCTCTGCTCTGGCCAGCCTCTGAAATCATGGGCCTACTTTGTAATGGGCCAGGTATGTGTGGCAAAGCCCTACCGGGGCAGCGGGGCTTTCGCCGGGCTATACCAAGATATGAAAGATCGGCTATCCGCACATTTCGATTTTATTGTCACGCAAATCTCTACCCGTAACCCCCGGTCAATACGGGCGCACGAAAAAGTGGGCTTTCAGAATATCTACGAATATACTGATCCCAGCGGGGAGCATTGGGTAGTCGTTGCGCTGGGATTAAAGCGGCGTTTGGTCAATCCTGCCGGGCCTTGATCGTCCTTCGAGGCAATTGAGTAGATTGGGGGATGCCTCCCGGTTGAACACCAGCGGGCGCGCCCAATCTGAGAGCCATTGGGTAGTTGGCGATAGCCAGGTTGGACTCCGCTGTGAGGGGCAATTCGGGTCAGTTTAGGGTTTTGCCGGGCTTTCCTTTGCGGGGCGCAGCAGAAAAAACAAGCCCACCAGCATAAAGGGTATACTTAGGAGCTGGCCTGTGCTTAGGCCGACGCCCAGGGCCGATTCGAAGCCGCCCTGACTGGTTTTGAAGTACTCCAGACCAAATCGGATAACACCCAGTACAAGGATGAGAAAAAGACCAAACATACGGCCCAGGCGGTTTTTGGCATCTGTTTTCCAATAGACCCAGTAGAGGAGAAAGAAAGTGATCAGATAGCTGATGGATTCGTAGAGCTGTACCGGATGGCGCACTGGCACTTCGCTAAGCTCTACACACAACCGGCCGCTGGCCATCTCGGCTACTTCCACACACTCCTGCCCGGCACGCTCAATGCAGGCTGAGCACTGCTCCCAGAGTGAGGTTTCATTTCGGGGAAACTTAAAGCCCCAGGCCACATCGGTTGGCTTGCCCACAATTTCGGAGTTCATCAGGTTGCCCAGGCGGATGAAGCAGCCGGCCAGTGCAGTAGGCACGACGACTTTGTCCAGCACCCAGAGTACAGAGCGCTTAGACTCAAAGCGGGAGAAAATCCACAGCGCAATGATAATGCCGATGGCCCCGCCGTGGCTGGCCAGACCGCCTTTCCACACCATTAGGATTTCCATGAGGTTCTTGGAATAGTACGCCCAATCGTAAAAAAACACATGCCCAAGGCGAGCGCCCACTACCGCACCTACTACCATGTAGATGAAGATTCGATCGAGCCATTCCTCAGGAGCGTTTTCTGCTTTAAACATCGCTTTCACAATGTACAAGCCGGCCAGAAAACCCGCTGCGAAGAGCAGGCCATACCAACGGAGCATCAGAGGGCCGAGGTTTACAATTTCGGGAGAGGCAGTCCAGGTGATATAAGCCAGAAGGTCTTGCATAGTCATTAAGCTTGCCCCGGCTTGCGGCCGGATTGGTTGTGCGTTTGCCCCCAATATTAGGCATGTTTTGGCGGAATTCAGGGGCTGCCGGGTTAATTTTTTGAAAATTTGGAACCTGTACTCCTTCGGTCTGTTCCTATCAGCAAACGCAAAGCCCTCCACCTATGCCCGTCATAGATAAAGAAAAGCCTGTACTTGTCACTGGCGCTTCCGGCTACATCGCTTCTTGGATCGTTCGCTTCCTGCTGGAAGAAGGCCATGATGTGCGTGCTACTGTACGCGACACTTCGAACTCCGAAAAGATAGCCCACCTCAGTGAAATCGCTAAAGCGGAAGCAGGAACGCTCCGTTTGTTTGAGGCCGATTTGCTGCAGCCAGGCTCATTTGCTAAGGCCATGGAAGGGTGCGCATTGGTGCTGCACACCGCATCGCCTTTCCAGATTGGTGCCAAAAACCCGCAACAGGAGCTGATCGAGCCGGCTTTGCAAGGCACCCGCAATGTGCTGGAAACGGCAAAAGCAGTGCCTACGGTGCAGCGCGTCGTACTGACCTCCAGCGTAGCCGCCATTTACGGCGATGCCGTGGAGTTAGAGGAGGCACCGGAAGGCATCTTTACCGAAGAGCAGTGGAATGAGACCAGCTCTGTCAAACACCAGGCCTATGCCTATTCCAAAACTGTAGCGGAACGGAAAGCCTGGAAAATAGCCGGTACGCAGGCACAGTGGGACTTAGTCGTAGTCAACCCGGCCTTTGTTATGGGGCCGGCGCTGAGCCAGCGGACCGATGGTACGAGTACCCGTTTTATGCAGTCTATGGCCGGTGGCTCGTTTAAGGCGGGGGCGCCCGAGCTGTACTTCGGGGTGGTAGATGTCAGGGAAGTGGCCCGGGCGCACCTTCTGGCCGGATTACTGCCGGAAGCCGAAGGGCGGCATATTATCGCTGCTGCTGAACACAGTATCTTAGAAATGGCAGACCTGCTCCGGGGCGCTTTCGGGGATCGATACCCCCTTCCAAAAAAGCGGTTGCCCAGTGTCCTCCTTTATCTCTTTGGCCCTTTTCAGGGATTCTCCTGGCGCTTCCTGCGCCGCAACCTGGGCTACCCTCTGCGCTTTAACAACCGGAAAAGCCGGGCCCGGCTGGGGCTCAGGTACCGGCCCGTGGCCGAAACCCTTACCGAACATCTTCAGCAGTTGGAAAAAGACGGGTTGGTCTAGTTCAG
>CAZNSK010000004.1:0-37024 GCA_964575505.1 uncultured Phaeodactylibacter sp. | reverse complement strand
AAACCCTTACCGAACATCTTCAGCAGTTGGAAAAAGACGGGTTGGTCTAGTTCAGTTTTTTCATCCGCAAATAACTATTGAGGGAAAAGAGGACGATAAACCCGGCGAATAGCCACACTATTCCGGTGCCTATGGTTTGCTGACGGCCCAGCCCCACCTGCAAGAGCTCCCAGTGCAGGTATGCGATTAGCGCATTGGTGGAAAGTAGAATGGCGGAAATCAGCAACTGAGCTTGAAAGACCAGTGCCGGGCGGTTACTATCCGTCACTTTCACCGGAAAATTGAAATAGCCAGGGTTGTTGCCAATCAGCTTAATTACAACGCTGATGCCCAGTGCCAGGGCGGGCAGTCCTAACACAATAGCCTTGTCGCCGTACTGATCGGGTAGGCCATCCGCCCCAAAATGGGTGGGGATGCGCGGAGGCAGGTCCCCCAGGTAAAACAGGCCGGCTGCTGCCATGAATCCAATGCAGAGCAGGCTCAGTGCGTCCAAAAGCATCAACCATCGTAAATTAGCCATAGCTCAAACCAGCTAAAGGATTACAAATTCCTCGAATCTACGCTTTTCCATTGAGAGTCCAGTACGGCAATAGCGTATTCCGTACCCGCTTTCCGGCTTTCTTTGTTGATGTACTGCGCAAAGTGGGACAAAGCCTGCTCTGGCAAAATCAAATAGTGAGGGGCTTCCATTTTTGGGGTATACAGGTCAAGGTAGCCAGGATTGAGCGCCCGCAGCCAGGATAAGTCCAGTTTACAATAGAGGGCAATCTCTTTGAGGTCTACATTGTGGTGAATCCGGAAAACGCGGAAGTGGCCCGCTTGGTATTGGTATTGTTTGGGTTGGAGGCCGTGTTTTTTGTAGTGGTGGCCCACATAGATGGTCGCGATGATACGGGGCAGGTACTGCCGGGTTTGGCGGGGAAGTTGGTGCTGAATATCCCAAAAGGTTGTACAGCCGGTCCGTTCCAGGGCACGCTTTACCCGGCCGGGGCCGCAATTATAAGCAGCCAGGGCCAGGCCCCAGTCTTCAAAGCGGTCGTGGAGCTTCGCCAGGTAGCGGACAGCTGCTTCCGTCACCTGGTAGGGGCTTTGGCGCTCATCCACGTACTCATTGATCCGCAAGCCGAGCCCCTCAGCAGTAGCGGGCATAAATTGCCAGAGCCCAACTGCACCGGAGGCGGAGGTTATGGTCGGCTTTAGCCGGGATTCCAGCAGCGGGATGTACTTGAGCGCATCCGGTAAGCGGTGTACTTTGAGGTAGTGCTCAAAAATGGGGAAATACTGAGGGGTGCGCCCCAGCATGATTTCGGTTTCCCGCCTGCCTGTGCGCAGGTAGCTGGAAAGCTCGTCCTGCACCCGGTTGTTGTACTCTACTGAAAAGGGTAACTCGGTTGCTAATAATCGGTATGGGATGTCATGGGTGACGATCTGTTGCCAGTCGTCTGTATCTGCCTGTATTGCTGAAGCACCTAAAAGGCCACTGGCCAGCAAGGCAGTCATGCAGATAAAATGTGGGGCATTCATACACTGCGGTTTAGTTTTCGGTAAGGTTATACGGGGCACCGCAGAATTCGTTACCCTATTTGTGGTATTTTCTGTTAACAAGCCATTACAAATCAGGGCTTTGCGCAGTAGCTGTCCGCTGCAAAGCCCTGTGGTTGCTCACTTAACTACAGTGTGCACGTTTTTTAAAAAACAGTAGGCTAAATGAATTTGACCGTGTGTATGATGAAATCGAGCTGCTCCATAAAGTCGCGTTTGTCCTGGCCGGGGGCGTGCAGGAAGCCATCGATGTACAAAAGCTCGTTGGTAGCTGGGTTGAGGATCAGGTAGGTCACAAAGGACCCGCCCATGTAGTCATTGACGATTTCCCAAATGCCGCGGCCTTCCACGGCGTAGTTGCCATTGACCTTAGTGGTGTTGAAAATGACGGGCAGGTCGTCGTCGTTGACCTGCATATAGGTGTCCTCTATGGTGCTGGAGATGTACTTCTTGCCCAATGAATCCCGCATGTTGATCAGGGAATCTTTGCTAAGCTGTTCCTGGTCTTCATACTTGATCTTTTTGAGCATGAGGTTACTGGAAATTTTATCGGTCTCCTTGCGCATCCAGATCACCTCTCCGTCATTAATCGCCATGAAGTAATCCGAAGGGACGCGGATATTGACGCCCATTGTTTCTTTGACTTCATTAATGAGGTTGTTGTTGACGCCGTTGATGTAGACGAAAGACTCCAGCTTGTTCTCGTCAAACTTATTGACGCGCTTACGGATGGCCGGATAATTGTCTTTGAGGATTTGAATGAGCTGGCTGTTGTCGTAGGCAAATTGATAAAGCAGCAACTGCCCTTTGGCCCATTTGTCCCGGCCTGCCGCGTTGTTCTCACCATCGGCGTTTCTGGCCTCTTCAGCCCGCTCTTCCCCAATGTCTTTGCGGATCATCTGCGCGGTGGGGGAGTCTTCATCCGATAAGTTGGCCACCATCATATAAGTGCGCAGTTCTTTGCGGAGAGGGTCCTTTTTCAAGTCGATCGGTGTGAAGTGCCGCAGGTCGAAAATAGGCTCCGGCTGCGGCAGCAAAGGGTAGGCAGAAGAATAGTAATACCGGAGGGTATCGCCTACCGGGCTTTCCCAGAGCTCCTGGTCCATAACGACCACGATCTCATTGAGTTGGCCAAAGGCGGTAGGGACGGCTTTCATGCTGCGTTGCACTTCTTCCGAGCAGCTTTGAAGGCCCAGCAGCGTCAACAGCGCAGCAAAAAGCAAAAATCTTGCGTGTATTTTCATAAAATGATCTGTGTTTACGGAATCGCTAATAAAGGTAAAGCTTTAATTGTAGGATTCGTAAAACAGATGCAGGGCGCGTTGGTTTTGGCGTGCTTGCGGGTAAACTTATGCCAATGCTTCCATGCTGCGCAGGACTTGCGCGATCGCTTCCGGATCTTTGCAACTGATGAATAATTTTTGCCCGTTTTTCAGGTAGAGCCGTATGCCAGCGCCAGGTGTCACGCAGAACATGCGTTCGCCCAAGTGCACGCCCCAGCCACTCAGCTGTACCGACAGAGGCAGGTTCAGCACCTCTAACTGCTCAACTTCGTCCCAGTAGATTTTCTGTTTTTTACGGTGTATGGGGTAATATTGGAACTTGAGCTTTCCCGTATCCGCTTTTACCACGAGGCGGATGGACAGCAGATAGACCAATGTGCCACCTAGTAGCAACAGCGCCAGCAATCCTTTCCAAAGCTGGGCTTCCGTCTGGAAATCCAAAATAAAGGCGGATTCGTAAATATGGAAGAGTGTAAGCAATAATAATAGAACCAGCGGCAGGATAATCTCCCAGCGGCGAAACCGCTGCACTTCTTTATGTTTCTGTACCATGATAACTTTCAGTTTACATTAAGTTTACACTTTGTTAACATGGAGTAAACATTATCGCCGGGAGAGAAGTTCCTTACCGCGCTTAACACGTTGACTATGCATTTACGCCACACTGTCTTAATCCTGCTTGTTTTAGCTTTCAGCCCGGTATTCGGCACACCTGTGCCAGCTGAGCTAAAGGTGCCTGTCATCCTGGAGAATAATACAACGCAAAACCAAGCCGTTACCCTGATTTGGTACAGCCCGCTCCAATTTGGCAATAGTACTGAACAATTGACCCTGGCACCGGGGGAGCGCATCACTAGGCGGTATCCGGTCGGTACTAAGCTATACCGGGCATCTGAACGGGAAGCAGCAATTGTCATAGGGGCGGGCGGCTAGATGACCAGCCCCCTTTCCTGAAGGTTCGCTTCAAATCACGTCGGGAGGTATATCCCTTATTTTGAAAACAGCAGCGCCCCGGTTTTCCCAGCAGGAAAACCGGGGCGCTGGTAGGTGCTGGGTGGTTGAGGTTAGAACAAACCTTCGATTACTTTTTCTTCGGTAATGCCTTCGGCTTCTGCCTTGTAGTTGCGCACGATGCGGTGGCGCAGCACGTACTTGGCAATAGCGCGTACATCCTCGATGTCCGGAGAATACTTACCGTGGATAGCCGCGTGGCACTTTGCCCCCAGTACCAGGTACTGAGAAGCCCGAGGACCAGCTCCCCAGGAGATGTAATTATTAACGGCTTCGGAGGCCCGCGCGGTATTGGGGCGCGTCTTGGTGGCCAATGACACAGCGTACTCCAGCACATTATCCGCGATTGGTACCTTACGGATGACTTGCTGATACATTAAAATCTGCTCGCCGGTAAGTACATGCCTCAGCTCGTAATCCTTGACTGTTGTAGTCCCCTTAACAACATCGATTTCCTCTTCGTAGGAAGGGTAGTCGAGCGGAATATTAAACATAAAACGGTCGAGCTGTGCCTCGGGAAGAGGGTAAGTTCCTTCTTGCTCAATGGGGTTCTGAGTAGCGAGCACGAAAAACGGAGCGGGCAGCTTATGGCGTACACCGCTTACAGTCACAGAGCGTTCCTGCATGGCTTCAAGCAAAGCGGCCTGCGTTTTAGGTGGCGTACGGTTGATTTCATCCGCCAGGACGATATTGGAGAATAGCGGGCCAGGCGTGAACTTGAAGTGGCGCTCTTCGTCCAGGATTTCAGAGCCTGTGATATCGGAAGGCATCAGGTCGGGCGTAAACTGAATACGCTTGAAGTCGAGGTCGAGTACCTCCGCGATGGTGCTGACCAGCAGTGTTTTAGCCAGTCCTGGCACACCAACCAGCAGGCTGTGGCCATTGCTGAACAGGGAGATGATCACTGCACGCACCACGTCTTCCTGCCCGATGATCACTTTTCCGATTTCTTTCCTCAGGTCTTCGTAGGAAGCAGCCAGGGTATCGATTGCTTTTACTTCCGACTGAAATTCTGTATTTGCCATTCGTTGCTTTTAATTTTTGATATTTACCGGGGAGCTATCTAATACGCTATTTGCGCTCATGAGGTCGCTAATTCATAGAACGGGCGCAAAATAGCCTTTCTTATGCCTCGCTAAGGGGTTGAACTTGTTAATAACATTTCCATAACATGTCGGAAAGCGCATAGTTTTTCCCGCCCAGTGAAAAGTGCCACCATTCGGTTGTGATTGGCTTAAATCCTTCGGCCATCATAGCTTCCCGCAGTACTTTGCGGTTGTTCAGCACGCTGTCGGGCAGGTTGGTATAGGAGGGGTGGGCCTCGGGGCCAAAAAAGTCATAAGGCGTGCCCATCTCGAGTTCGTTGCCCAGGCTGTCGACAAGGGTAAGGTCCACAGCAGCCCCCCGGTTGTGCATGGACCCCTTGCGGGGGTCTGCAACGTAGCGGGGGTCGGGTACTTTTTCCCAAAGCTGCCACTGTACGGGGCGAGGACGGAAGCAATCGAGCATTTTGAGGCCTAGCCCTTGCTCGTGCAGGCTTTGGTGCACCCGCACTACTGCCCGTGCTACCTCCGGGCGCAGGAAACAGCGGCTGCAATCGTACATCTGTTCTTCCACAAAATTCTCTGTGGTAGCATACTTCATGTCGATGAGGATACTGCTGTCCAGACGCACTACCTCCGTCCACTGCGCAGTATCGTAGTCGGGCGGGGGCGGCGGCAAAGGCTGAGCGGGCGGCGCGGAGGCAGTAGCGAGTGTATCGGTGGCTACGGCCTGGGTTTGCTGTTCCCGGCTGCCTGTAGGCTGGCAGGCCCCAAGGCATAGGATAGCAAGCAAGGGCAAGATTGGTATGCGCATAATCCAGTTGTATTTTACGGCAGAAAATACCAAAGATTATCCGTTTTTTGAAGTTATTATTAGAGGGAGCCACCTCCGGGCCGGGCGTTTTGCATTATAACTCGTACTTTTGCGTCCAAATTTGAAAACCGCCTTATTTGGACCGGAATACGCAACGCTACCGACACTGGCTGTACGGCCTTATCCTTTTGCTGGTGCTGCCGGCACTGCTCATCAACCTGGGCGTGCTCACCCTCATTGATGATGAGGCGCTGCGGGCGTGGGTGGCGCTGGAGATGAGGCTGACGGACAACTACATCGTCCCTCAGCTCCACGGCGAATTTTACTACAAAAAGCCACCCATCTACAATTGGGTACTACTGGGCGTATTTCAGCTCACGGGCAGTATGGACGAATGGTCGATCCGGATTCCTACGGTCTTTTTCCTATTGCTCTACTGTGCGTCGATTTACTATTTTGTGCGCCGGCACTTCAGCCAGGAGATGGCTTTTCTGAGTGCGCTGGCGTTTCTGACCTGTGGCCGTATCCTGTTTTACGACTCCTTTATGGGGTTGATTGATATCAGTTACTCCTGGGTGACCTTCCTTTCTTTTATGGCCTTTTTTCACGGTGCGCAGCGGGGGCAGTGGCTGATGGCCTTTGCTGCATCCTATGCGCTGGCGGCAGTGGGGTTCCTGATGAAGGGGTTGCCATCCGTGGTTTTTCAGGGCTTCACCCTGATCGCTTATTTGGTGTACCAAAAGGAGTTCCGCCGGCTGTTTCAATGGCAGCATATCCTCGGCGGTTTGGTCTTTGTGGCTTTGGTTGGTGGCTACTACCTTGCTTATGCGCAGTACAACAGCCTGGAAGAATTGGCCGCTGTTATGTTTAATGAGTCTGCCAAGCGGACGGCCGGGCGCTACCCCCTTTGGTTTACGGCGCTGCACCTGTTTACCTATCCCTTTGAGTTGCTGGTGTACCACTTCATGCCCTGGGGGCTTTTTGCCTTGTATCTTTTACGCCGCCAATCCTGGAAGCAAGTATGGGCACATCCTTTTGTTGCCTTTGCTTTTCTGACCTTTTTAGTCAATATTACTGTCTATTGGACGGCTCCTAAAGTGCACCCGCGGTATGTTTTTATGATCATCCCGCTGTTATTCATCACGCTGCTGTATCTGCACGAGCAACAAAGACGAGCGCAGCCCTGGCCCTACCGGTTCATTATGGGGGCGCTGCTTGTTTGCTGCCTGATTTTGCCTCCGGCTGCCCTGGCCCCTTTATTTTTAGAACGGCTGCAAGGTACGCCCTGGCTATGGGCAAAGAGCCTAGGCCTGTTTGTTTTGCTTACTGCACTGGCGTACGGCGCCTGGCGGTTTCCGCAAGCCCGGCTGCTGACCACCGCTGCGGTGCTGCTCGTGGTCCGTATTGCATTTAATTGGTTTGCCCTGCCCGACCGCGACGCCAATGACTACGGGGATGTGGCCCGGAAAGATGCCCTGCGCATCGCCCGAGAATATCAATCTGCCGACTTACGCGTTTACAAAGATACAGAGTGGCAGCCTATGACTTCCTTTTATATGACCCGGGAGCGCGGCCGGGTCATCCCAATTGACCGGGGGGAGCCGGACACGGCAGCCATCTATATTATTGACCCTAAAGCCTATCCCTTCCTGCAGTACGAAAAGCAGGAGGAGTTGCTGATGCGGCACGGCAGAAAAGTCTACGACCTAGTGAAATTTTAGCCTTATGTCTGTAAAAATATCGGCCGTCGTAACGGTCTACAATGAAGAATTGAATATCCGGCCTTTGGTGGAGCGCATTACCGCCGCTTTGGAAGGGATGGACTACGAGATCGTCTATGTGGATGATGGCTCTACCGACGGCACCCTTGAGGCATTGTACAGCATTGACCATCCCCGCCTGAAGATCGTGGAATTCCGCAAGAACTATGGGCAAAGCGCCGCGCTGATGGCCGGCATTGAAGCGGCAGAAGGTGTCTTTATTGCTACCATGGACGGGGACCTTCAGAATGACCCTTCCGATATTCCCGCCATGCTCAAACTGGCTGAAGAAGGGGATTACGATATGGTAGCGGGTCAGCGGTCCAAGCGGAAAGACGGCTGGTTTTTTCGCAAAATTCCGAGCCTGATCGCTAACTTCATTATCCGTAATTCCTCGGGTGTGCACCTTAAAGATTACGGTTGTGCGCTGCGCGTATTCCGGTCGGAAGTGGCAAAAGATTTAGGCATTTACGGAGAGCTGCACCGGTTTATACCTGTGCTGGCTCACCTGGAGGGCGCCCGTATTGTGCAGGTGCCCGTCAAGCACCATGCTAGGGAGTTTGGGGCGTCCAAATACGGATTGGGGCGCACGTTCAAGGTGGTCAGCGATCTGCTTTTAATGCTGTTCATGAAGCAATACATGCAGCGGCCCATGCACTTATTTGGCAATACGGGCGTTCTGTTGTTGCTGATCGGTTTGCTCATCAACGGCTATCTGGGCATCCTCAAAATATTGGGGCAGGACATTTGGGGCAAGCCCCTGCTGATTCTTGGGCTTATGTTGGTATTGGGCGGCATTCAGTTGATCACCATCGGCATTGTCGTGGAAATTCAAATGCGCACCTATTACGAATCTCAGCAAAAACGCCCTTATAAAATCCGCCGCATCGTCAAAGGCGGCACTGAACAAAAAACGACCGTCCATGCCACAACCTGAATTTGACATTGGCGAACTGGTTATCTACAAAAACAACCAGCTGATCGCCTTCAACAAACCCACTGGCCTGCCAGTGACCTCCGACAAGACAGGCGATAAGGCAATGGACCAGTTGGGCGAAATATACTGCCAATCCAAACTGGGGCTCATCCACCGCCTCGACCGGCCAGCTACCGGGGCTGTCCTGTTTGCACGTAACGAGGGCGCGCTTGCGCAGCTTAACGAGCAATTCCGGGAGCGGCAGGTCGAAAAAGTTTACCTGGCAGCGGTAGGCAACCGCCCGACGGCGATGGACGGCCAATTGGTGCATTACTTGCGCCGGGATGGCCGGCAGAATAAAGCCATTGCTTTTCCGGAGCCCCGCAAGGGGGCCAAGCGCGCAGAGCTGTCCTACCGCTACCTGGAGAGCAGTGACCACTATCATCTGCTGGAAATCCGCCTGCACACCGGGCGGCATCACCAAATTCGTGCGCAACTAGCAGATATCGGCTGCCCCATTAAGGGGGATGTAAAATATGGATTCCGGCGCGGCAACCCCGACCGGTCTATTCATTTGCACGCCTGGAAGCTATCCTTTAAGCATCCGGTCTCTGGCCAGCCGGAAACCGTCGCTGCTCCGCTGCCGCAAACCGACCCAGTGTGGAGCGCATTCGAATCAATTCAATAGTATGGAACTTATCCTGAAGCATTTTCCTGATTTAACGGAGGTGCAGATTGCACAAATGGAGCAGCTAGGGCCCCTCTACCGCGATTGGAACGAAAAGATCAACGTCATTTCCCGCAAAGACATTGACCACCTTTACGCCCATCACATTCTGCACGCCCTCGGCATCCCGAAGGTGGTTAAATTCCGGACCGGGGCCAGCATACTCGACCTGGGCACCGGTGGCGGGCTTCCCGGTATCCCGCTGGCCATTCTCTACCCCAATGTGCAGTTTACCCTCATTGATGGGACGCGGAAGAAGATCAAAGTCGTGGAGGAGATTGCCAGCGCTATCGGCCTGGAAAACGTGGAAGCGAGGCATATCCGGGCCGAAGAACTAAAAGGGCGCTTCGACTTTGTCGTATGTCGGGCAGTAGCTAGCCTGGATAAGCTCGTGCCCTGGGCACAGCGCCTGCTCAAGCGGGAAGAGCGCCATGCTTTGCCCAACGGCCTGCTGACCCTCAAGGGCGGCAACCTGAAAAACGAAATCAAAGCCCTGGGCAAAGGGCAATACGTGGAGCTGTTCCCGCTGACCGATTATTTCCCTCTGGAATACTACATCGAGAAATACGTGGTGTATGTGCAGGGATAATTCTTTTCCCGGCACCGTACATTTTCTTACCTTTGCCCATCTCACTTTCAACCACTTAACAACGCCATCCTATGTCATTTGAAGTAGAAGGAAAGCTGCATAAAAAATTCGAAACTGAACAAAAGACCGATACTTTTCAAGCCCGCGAGTTTGTCATTGAAACGGAAGGGAACTACCCGCAGTATGTAAAATTCCAGCTGGTACAGGACCGCTGCGCTTTGATCGACCCCTTTGAAGAGGGGCAGATGATCAAGGTCCATTTCGACCTGCGCGGCCGGGAGTGGAACGGCAAGTATTTTACGAACCTCAATGCCTGGCGCTTAGAGCAGGGCGGGGCAAATGCCGCCCCCACTGCACCGGCTGCCGACAGTGCGGGCTTCCCCGATACCGAGTTCCCCTCTGCGGATGATGAGCCCAGCACGCAGGCTGATGATGACCTGCCCTTCTAGGGCTACGGCTTACCGGTAGATGCCGGTTGGCGAGGCGGGCTGTACGCAGCTGGCCTCGCTGTTGGTATCGAGCAGGGACCTATTCTTGTAGCTGCACGCCGGCAACCACAAACGGATCAAACAAACTACCCATATTTTTAATACATCCCCGGCTCTTTATCAAAAAAGTAGCCCCTGATGCTCCATGTTTCTAGACAAAATGTGCTACATTTACCTTCGCCGGTCAAATCGCCGGTAGCACGTCATAATCTCCACACCCACACACCCCCGCAGCTCACAGCTGCGCCCTGGGAACGCCCTATACTACTATAGAAGACTACCTAATGGCTTGGCTGCCAACTCCCAACGGTTGCAGGTCAGCCTACTGGATTTACGCAATACGGATAGTTTAATGAAGGACTTCTACTTCAATCTGATTAGGCTCTGTGGCGCCCTGCTCATGCTGCTCTCCGGTGGGGAAGCTGCCCTGGCGCAGTCTATCTCGCTTCAAGGTTGCGATCAGCCCTACATTGACCCGCAGGACGAAAACAACGCAGCTACCGCCCAGAACCGGGACACCCTGGAGTACATCACCTACTTTGCGGAAAGCCAGCAGCAACAAGCCTACATAGTAGATGTGAATGCCTTTGGCGGGCAGCAGGTTGACCGGATCGTGGTGCAGGCCATCCTGCCCGACAGCTCCCTGAAGGAGTTGGGCCGCCTGGCCTTTGGAAACTGCGTAGACTGCGTGGAGGGTTTTGCATTGGTTGACAACGACAGCCTCATCGTGTCTGAAGTCGGGGATATAAATACGATGGATATGTGGCTGCAAACCCTTGGCCAACCTGAATTTGCATTGCCTGGTAACTTACAGACCCTATCTGGTGTGGGGCGCATTAGCGGTACGGCGCCATTCTGCGCCATCGGGCTCCGCGTTGCCTTTAGCGTCTACAGTGACCCTAATACTTCCTCTACCGAATTTTCAACCTACATTCACTGCGAGGAAGCCGTCAGCGATTGCAGCTTCGACCCTATCGCCATTCCCAACTGCGAAACTGATTCCATTACCTTTTTGGCGTCTATCCCCGAAGGGTGCTTCCGCAACGATGCTGCCATCAGCTGGGTCAATGAAGCCGGCGATACGATTGGGACAGGCCCCGTCGCCCAACACCCGCTGAGCACTGCGCAGGAATGGTACTACTTTACGGCCGCCGACGATTGTTGCACCATCCGGGATTCCTTTGCTATCAGCAACCCCGATTTTGCGGATGCGGGCCCTGACCTCGACCTGTGCGCGGGTAGCAGCATTTCCCTTGCCGGCACCGGCGGGCAGGGGCACTTTTGGACGCTGCCCAACGGCACGATGACCACCGACTCGGTATATCAAAAGCTATTTGCACTGCCACAGGACACCGGGCGGTACGTCTTGCACGCCTTCAACGAAGCAGGTTGCGAAGACCGGGATACACTCTTGCTGTCGGTCCGCGTGCCGCCTGAGCCCGTTTTGGCGGCTTCTGATGCCTGCCTGGGCGATACGGTCTTTTTGAAAGTCCAAAACGACAGCCTTTTTCAAAGTTTGCAGTGGTCTACGCCGGAAGGGGTGCCCCTCGGGCAGCCCTGGGTGCCGGATTTCCAGGTGCTGGATATTGGCGTTTACAGCCTGCTGGCTACCGATTTCACCGGCTGTGGCACCACCGAGGAGCTGATGGTAGCTGCCAATGCTCCCCCCGAGCCAGCGTTAGCCATTGAAGAAACCTGCGATACCGCCTATGCCTACTTTTTTCCTCCTGATTTGGACTATGAATGGCCAGGCGGGTCGGGGCCTGAACTATCCACGGCTACCGGCGGCTCCTTTGTCATAACCGTGACCGATAGCCTGGGCTGTACCCTGGATTGGGCCATCGAAATTGAGGAGCCGGACGGGCCCGAGGTGCAATTGTACATCGAACAGCCGGTCTGCCCGGGCGAGCTTGGGGACCTGGAAGTGGAGTTGCACAGCGAAGAGCGCCAAGCCATTTTTTCTATTGACGGAGGGCAGAATTTCACACTGGACAACCGGTTCCGGGGGCTTTCCCCTGGGCAGTACACGCTGGTCATCCGCGATGCGCTGGAGTGCGTGCAGGAATTCCCTATTGAGATTCAGCAGCCGGACACCCTGGGAGTTGATTTGAATTATGCGCCCATTGAGGTCCGGCCCACCACCCCCGTTTCCCTGACAGCGGCCACCATTGGCAATGTGCAAGAAATACAGTGGGTCCCCGATGAGATCGACACCGGCACGCCCACCACTGAATTTACGGCCACCCGCAACCTGGATATCCGCGTCATCGTAAGGGATGGCCGGGGCTGCCTGGCTTCGGCAGCCCTACCGCTGACGGTGGTGCTGGGCGAGGTATATGGCCCCACTGCTTTTTCTCCCAACGGAGACGGCATCAACGACCGCTTAATCCTCTACAGCGACGGCGGCTCCGGGGAAATCGTAGAACGCTTCCGGGTATTTGACCGGTGGGGCGGGCTGCTATTCGAAGAAAGCGAAGTGCCGCTCAACGACCGCCGCTACGGCTGGGACGGCACCCGGCAGGGCGAGCCTATGAACGCCGGGACCTATGCCTATTATGGACTGGTGCGGTACCCCAACGGATTTAGGCGCATCGTCAAGGGTGAAGTCCATCTCATACGCTAAAAACGATACCATGAACCCAATTTTTCGCTGCTTTTGCTTACTGTTTTTCCTTGGGGCTTCTGCGGGGCTTTCCGCTCAGGTCTTTGAATTTGGGATGGAAACGACAACGGGTTCTTCCTATGCCACCTTCAATGGGGAGCTCTCGGAGATTGTAGGGTTTTCGGAACTGGAAATTGCGGAATCCGAGGTCGATAGCGCTTTTGCCTTTTTTGACCTCAATGCGCCCCGCTGGCTGAAGAACCTTTTTCCTGGCTTGCGGATAGAGGTTGATCAGGAACTGGCCCGTCAACAGCGGCGCAATGTACGCATGGCTCGTTTTTTCGTGCGCTACAAATTTATTGGCGGCAGCGTGGCGGTTTCTGACCCGCGCTTCATAGACCGGGCAGAGGGTAAAAAGCTAAAAAACCAACTCAAATCCATACGCCTCTCCATCAACGGGGAAGCCGAGGCACTGGCAGCGCACCTGGGCCAATTGGCACTGGCGGATGCCGGCCGTGCGCAGCCTTTCTTTGACAACCGCTACGATGCGGAGGTGTATGTGCACTTCAAAAAACTATTCTTCGGAGACCAACCGCTGCTTACTTTCGGGCGGCGGGGCCAGATTTCCATTGATGCTGAGCTGACCGGCGGGATGCGGCTGAGCGCCGACCCCTCTCCTATGGTCGACCTGGGCAATGTGCTTTTCATCAGCGAAAAGCTGGACAGCCTTATGGAGGGCGGCCTGCTGGCCCCGGTAGAGGACATTACCGATCAGGTAGCCGTCGCGCTTCAGAATATCGTCTTCGGCAAATTTCGGGACCCCCGTACTATCCCGGCGCTGGGCTGGTTCGCCCGGGCTACTGTGCCTGTCAATTTCGGCGGCGGCTTTTCGTTGGTAGGCGGCTTTGAAATAGGCCGCAGCCGGCACACCGTAGTGGAAGGCACACAGCCGATGCTGCTTACCTACGCTCATCTGGGGGTAAGGTGGCGCACTGGGTTCGGATGGAAAAAAGCCGACAGCAATAATCGATCTACCCGCCGGCGACGGCGCTAAAAAGACAAACTATGAGAAAAAAATTACTTACTGTTTTTTGCATAGGTATCCTGGCGCTGAGCGCTGACGCACAGAACCGGGTAGGGCAGCAGGGCAACCGGTATCTATTGGTTCTGGAAGATGCGCAATTGGACATAGGCATCAAGATGAATGCTGTTTTTGCGTTGGATGACCGGGCGCCCCTTTCCGCCAACCCCCACTTCCAAGCCATGTGGAACCTAGTCAAGCTGGGGGCTTCTCTGGAATCCCTGCTGCACGGCGCTACCGAGCCAATGAGTGAATTGGAAATGGGGGAGGAGTTTGGGCGCAATGGCTACAACAAGACCGTTGCTAACTTTTTCCTGCGTTATAGTTTTGGGGAGTCTTCCGACCTTCAGCTGCAACCCCAGTCTGTAGAATTAGGCGTAAGCCCCGGCTATTACCGGGAAGGCGGTGCCGGTATCAACCTCTACCTCGATTACCGCTTTAATTTTCTCAAGACCCGCTACGGGGCTGGGGCTGGCAGCATTGATCAGCCATTCGATTATGAGGTGTTTGTAGGGCTGCGGGCCGGTTATGACAAAAGCTTTCA
Source organism: uncultured Phaeodactylibacter sp. (assembly GCA_964575505.1). Taxonomy (GTDB): domain Bacteria; phylum Bacteroidota; class Bacteroidia; order Chitinophagales; family Saprospiraceae; genus Phaeodactylibacter. The sequence continues at coordinate 22,624 of CAZNSK010000004.1, read as the reverse complement.
GCGCTCGGAAAGCGAGGCTGGCTTCTTCCAGTTTCTCAACGAGGAGATTGAGCGCATTGCCCTGGAAAATGAATTTACGGCTACCCAGCTTATTGCCCTGCAAAACCTGGCAGACGACAGTAAGGTCTTGTTGCCGGAAGACGTAGGGGGCCGGGCCTTTCACATTGGGCCCATTGCCGGGCTAAGGCTCTCCCGCCAGCTCTTTTCTCACGGGCGGATCTTTGCGCACGGGCAGTTTTTCTATGACCTTATGGACCTCGGGCAGGGCAAAGATGGCCAGGAGAACCAGCGCAGTCAGCACCACGCGGCTATACAACTGGGGCTGGAGTTTACCATTGGGGGCGAGGGGCGAAGTTCCCGCGGCCGGAACAGTTTTTACTAAACCCCTACAAAGCGGGCGCTGTTTTATTTCTGATTGTGGCGGTTTTAGCGTATTTTCGCTAAGCACGTATTTTTAATTTTAATATCTGTAGAAGGGTGCTGCCCTTAACTGAATAAACCATAAAATCTATGTTTTTTGAACTGACTGAAGAGCAACGGGCCGTGCAGGAAGCCGCACGCGAATTCGCCCAAAAGGAGCTCAAGCCTGGCGTTATTGAGCGCGATTCCAAACAAGAATACCCCACTGAGCAAGTCCGTAAAATGGGCGAGTTAGGATTTATGGGCATGATGGTGTCTCCGGAGTACGGTGGCGGCGGCATGGATACCATGTCTTACGTTCTGGCCATGGAAGAGATATCAAAGGTTGATAACTCCTGCTCCGTCATCATGTCAGTCAACAACTCCCTGGTATGCTGGGGCATAGAAACCTACGGCACCGAAGCGCAGAAAGCCAAATATCTGCCCAAGCTGGCGACCGGAGAATGGATTGGTGCATTTTGCCTTTCCGAGCCCGAAGCCGGTAGCGATGCTACTATGCAGCGCACCACAGCCGAAGATATTGGCGACCACTACCTCATCAACGGCACCAAAAACTGGATTACCAACGGGGGCACTTCCAAAGTGCACCTGGTGATGGCGCAGACCGACCCCGATAAAGGGCACCGCGGCATCAACTGCTTTATCGTGGAGACCGATTGGGACGGCGTAGCTATTGGTGCCAAGGAGGACAAACTGGGCATCCGCTCTTCTGATACCCATACCATCATGTATACGGATGTGAAGGTGCCAAAAGAAAACCGGATCGGCGAAGATGGCTTTGGTTTTAAGTTTGCCATGAAGACCCTTTCCGGCGGCCGAATCGGCATTGCGGCTCAGGCGTTGGGCATTGCTGGCGGCGCCTATGAGCTAGCCCTCAACTACTCCAAGGAGCGGGAGGCTTTTGGCAAGCCCATCAGCAAACATCAGGCTGTCGCTTTCAAACTGGCGGATATGGCTACCGAAATCGAAGCGGCTAAACTGATGGTCTACCGCGCTGCCTGGCTCAAAGACAACCACATGGATTACGACATGGCAAGCTCAATGGCTAAAATGTATGCTTCCGAGGTCGCCATGCGGCATACGGTGGAAGCGGTACAGGTGCACGGCGGCTATGGTTTCGTGAAGGAATACCACGTAGAGCGCCTGATGCGTGATGCCAAGATTACGCAGATCTACGAAGGCACTTCCGAAATTCAGCGGGTCGTCATCTCCCGCAATGTGCTCAAAGGGCAACTGTACCTGCCTATCTTCCGCGATACCATGCAGGAGCAAGGCGTATAAAATATACCTCTGTCCACCAAACGGCTTGGCAAGAGCATCTTTCTGTACGGGGAGGTGCTCTTGCTTTATGCGGCAGCAACAACCAATACCTGGAATTTGGTGTTTGTAAATCACGATAGTTTCAATTCTCTGATCTAACCTCACAGATGAAAGGCGTAGTACAGATTGCGAAGTTTTTCGGCATCCCGGTGCTGGTGCACTGGACCTTTCTGCTCATTTTCGTTTGGCTGTTCATGCAAGGGCTCAGTGAAGCTTGGGACTGGGGAAAAATGGCTTGGTGGTCCGGGCTTGTGCTCGCCCTGTTTGGCTGTGTGGTTATGCATGAGTTTGGCCACGCGCTGGCCGCCCGGCGCTATGGGGTGGGTACCCGGGATATCATTTTGTCGCCCATTGGTGGCGTGGCCAGGCTCGACCGGCTGCCAGAAGAGCCGGTGCACGAATTTATGGTGGCCCTTGCCGGGCCTATGGTGAATGTCGCAATCGGCGCCTTGCTCTCTGTACAGCCCCTAATGTGGTCGGAGGGAAGCCGGGCCAAGTTTTACCACTTTTTTCTCGGGCTGGTGTACCCCAATTCCAATGTTTTCAACCTGAACATGACGCGGTTCGACGAATTCCTTTTCCTCCTGGTATTGCTCAACGGGGTGCTGGCGATTTTCAACCTCGTCCCGGCTTTCCCGATGGATGGCGGCCGCGTGCTGCGGGCCCTTTTGTCCATACGGCTGGGCCGGCTTAAAGCCACCCGCATTGCCACCTACATTGGCCAGGCTCTGGCTGCTGCCCTGGTCGTGGTTGGTGTCTGGCAATTGAGCTTTCTCACCTCCGTTATTGGGATTTTTGTGTTTGTAATGGCTGCAAACGAGTATCGAATGGTGCGCTTCGATGGCATCCTCAGCCGGCACACCGTAGCTGATATCATGCGCCTGCAGTACACGCCGCTCTACGCCGATCAGCCTTTATCCGCCGCTTTTGAGCAATTGCAGCACGGCACCGAGCGCCACTTCCTCGTTTTTGATGAATGGCACAACCTCGCCGGCACCCTGGGGGAGGGCAAATTGGTCAAACTTGCCAAAGACAAAAAAACGGATGCGGCTGCCACCACCCTGTCCACCGTGCTGCGGCCTCAGCCCGAATCTCTGCTCCTCTCCGACCCGCTGGATGAAGTGTATCCCAAAGTGTACCGCAAAGGCCGGGGTATCCTCCCGGTCTTCCATCAGGGCAAACTGGTGGGGGTGGTGGATGAGAATGGGCTGTCGGGTTTGTTGAAGGTGAAGCGGTAGGGTGCTTTTCCACTTTCGGGATTTGGGGATTTGACTTTCGGCAGGTGGCGTTGGCTGGTAAGGGGTGGGGATGGACGTAGTGTATATGAGGTGTGATTTTAGAAACGATGAAAACTAGTTTTCGGGATTATATGGTGTTCGTTGATGAGTCTGGAGTAACTTTTCCATGTCCTCGTTTGACCAGCCTTTTTCCTCCCAGCCTTCATCCGCCAGACGGGTGACTTTCTGAGCCAAGTACTGAGCGATAAGCCTTTTGATGGCGAGCAGGTCTTCCTCTTTAAGTTTTCTGGAGAAAAGTTTCAGGATTTCCAGTTGTTGCTTATTCAATGGTAGGGGCTCTGATGTATTCATGAAACCTTTTAATTACATGATTTGAAAGATACGAATCTATCCGTAAAATTTCCTTGTGCATGAAGCAATTAAGCCGACTTAAGCGCCTTGTTCCAATTAGGTCATCAACGATTTTCCAAAAAATGGGATAGTGTCACTATTAGTGTAGATTCATAAGATTCGATAACCAATAAGTCTTTATCTCCGGTAACCAAGTAATTCAAGTTGTTGTCTTTGGAGATGGCAAGAAGAAAATCATCTTTAGGGTCTCTGCAAATCTCCACTTCGCTATTGGGTAGTACTATTTCAACACGGTTACGGATAATATTTAGAAAGCGCTTTAATATAATTTCATTTTCGATGAAGCGTCGTATTTTCGGTCGATTCGCAACTTCCTCTATTTCATTTAATAGTCGCTCAGAAGCATATATGGATATATCTGAATCTGCTATAATTGTTTGAATTCTTAAACGAATTGTTTTGCTAATTAATCCACTTATCCAAATATTACTATCAATTAAAATTTTCATAGAATCAATACTCGATGGCTATGAGTTCTGAGCGTTACTTCGTACTTCGCTGATTTCGTCAAGGATTTCCTCTAGTGTAATCTCATTGGTGTCAGGTAGTACTTTGTCGAGTTCCTTCCAATGTTCTTTGGCCGCTTCAGCTTTAAGTATTTGCGCAAGCCTCAATTTGTCTTCAGTTGATACCCACGAGGCTGTGTTTTCTCCCTTCTGTAAACTTTCAGCCAATAGCTGAATCAGCTGAAGCCTTTCATTTGATGAAAGCTTTCGGAGATATTGATCATAAATAAACTGTACGCTCATTGCAGAAAGTTATTAAGGGCAAAGTAGTCAGCTTCTGTTCTTCGAGGCTAGCGAGCTCAATCGTAAGTGCTTTGGTCTAGTCGCACTAGTAACGAAAACCATGCCTTTAAAATAATAGTTCCCCACAGATAAAGCAAGTAACTAAAAGCCCATACCGCAAATGATACAGGCTTAATATCATCCGGTAAAGGCTTGGCACCTACATATTCTGCCGGTACTGCCTGCCTACCTCGTACAGGGCATGCATAACCTGCTTTATTGGACACTACTTCGTTTTCTCCATCAGTGGTCAAAGCGTTTCCCGTTTTGGACGGTAGTCGGCTTTCGTTGATGCACACCACGTCTGCTGTTGGACTTGCACTATTTGCACTAGCCAGCGAGAGTTCCCCAGGCGCTTTTGCAGAAGCTTCTAACTTTCCTTCTTCTGCTTGATACTCAAAAAATAACTCAGCCCAATAATCACCAGCCCCAAAGCAATGCCATAACCCATAATATCGTCCTCCCCATTCCAGGTGACGACTTTGCCCATGAAGGAAATACTCATGACTAAAATCGCCACCGTAATGAGCATGACCTTGAGCTGATCCATGCTTGTGATGTTGATCCAGTCGGGCAGGCCGGCGATCGGTTTAAAGAAGAGCTCATACAAGCCTACCGCTACAAGCAGGGCGGTGATGCCCAACAGAAAAAAATCAACGATGCCCACCACAATTACGATGATGTCTTTTTCGGAGTGCTGATTCTGCAGGATACCACCTGCCGCGTGTACCGTCTCTACCATACCGTACAGCATTACCGCAACGGATAAGGCAAAGATGCCCAGCAGCCCAATTGCTGCCAGGCCTTTTATGCAGTAAATGAGAAACCGATTGCCCATAGTTGTTTTTATATAAAGTTGACAGTTGGTTACTATGCTTTCTAAGTCGGGGGCGGTGGGTAAGCAGTCTACCTGTACAGACTTGTAAATAGAAAACTGTACTTTATTGACCCAATAAATTGAAGGGCATAAAGATAAAAAGATAATAGGGTGCAATTACCAACAATATCTACTTACTCTTGCATCAATTTAAGAAATACCGCTGCTTTTTGGACATTGACCTTGGGAAAAGATAGATCGTGTAGTACATTAAAGTGTTTATCATTACTTACAATAAAGTCAGCATTACTCGCGATCGCGCAGTCTACAAATTTATTATCGTCCGCATCTGACTTGACGAGCTGCCATTTGAGTACTTGGTAGTCCAAAGAACGTTTGGAGCATTTTCTATAAGCTGCAAAGCGTACTCTGTTAATTCATTGCCCATATGCCTGGACAAGACCTCTTCATACTCTGCAAGAATATCTGTCGTGACGCAAAGTTTGTACCTCTCCGTAATAAAGGCATCGAAAATTGGGCGAAACCTGGATTTCGGAGAAATGGAAACGAGTAGCACATTAGTATCCAGCACCACTTTCACAATAGCTTAATTTTCAGGGTCATAGGGGGTGCGTTCATGCGTTTCCAGCAGCCGGTCCATGTCTTCGTCCGACCAATTATTTTTTTCCCAGGCTTCATCGGCCAGGTGGGACACTTTTTGAGCCAGGTATTCTACGATCAACCTTTTACTCTCACGCAGATCTTCTTCATCCAGTTCACGTGAGAACAACCTGAGGATCTCAAGTTGCTGGTCGTTTAGGGGGAGTTTTTGTGCAGAGTCCATGAAAATTCTTTTTAGCAGTCCTAACTAAAACCTACTCCGGATCAAATTTATGTGAGCCCTGACCGGGCGGCGGGTTATAAATAGGAACAGCTTACCCTGAAAAGCGGTTCCGTTTTCTCTACATATTCCGCCGGTACTGTCCACCGACTTCATACAAAGCATGCGTAATCTGCCCCAGCGAGCAGTGCTTAGTCGCTTCCATCAGTGCTTCGAAGAGGTTGCCGTTTTGGATAGCGACCTGCTGTAGCTGCTTCAGGTGTTGTGCTCCCCGGTTGGTATTGGCTTTGTGCAGTTCGCGCAAGCCTTTGATTTGATCTTCTTTTTCGTCCTTGGTGGCGCGGATGACCTCCCCGGGGCGCACCGTAGGCGACCCATCCTTGTTCAAGAAGGTATTCACCCCAATAATCGGCATTTCGCCCGTGTGCTTGAGCATCTCGTAGTGCAGGCTTTCGTTCTGAATCTTGCCGCGCTGATACATGGTCTCCATCGCACCCAGCACGCCGCCGCGCTCGGTGATGCGGTCGAACTCCATCAGCACCGCCTCTTCCACCAACTCGGTCAGCTCTTCAATGATGAAGGCGCCCTGCAGCGGGTTTTCGTTCTTGGCCAGCCCCAGCTCGTGGTTGATGATCATCTGAATAGCGACGGCGCGGCGCACGCTTTCCTCCGTCGGTGTGGTAATGGCCTCGTCGTAGGCATTGGTGTGCAGGCTGTTGCAGTTGTCGTAGATGGCGTACAGGGCCTGCAGGGTCGTTCGGATATCGTTGAAGCTGATTTCCTGAGCGTGCAGGGAGCGGCCGGAGGTCTGAATGTGGTACTTCAGCTTCTGCGAGCGCTCGTTGGCGTTGTACTTCTGCTTCATGGCCTTGGACCAGATGCGGCGCGCCACCCGGCCGATGACGGCGTATTCGGGGTCAACCCCGTTGGAGAAGAAGAAGGACAGGTTGGGTGCAAAATCGTTGATATCCATGCCGCGGCTCAGGTAGTATTCCACGAAGGTGAAGCCATTGGCCAGGGTGAAGGCGAGCTGCGTGATCGGGTTCGCGCCGGCTTCTGCAATGTGGTAGCCGGAGATGGACACCGAGTAGAAGTTGCGCACCTTATTCCAGATGAAGTATTCCTGCACATCGCCCATCAGCTTAAGGCTGAACTCAGTGGAGAAAATGCAGGTGTTTTGCGCCTGATCTTCCTTGAGGATATCGGCCTGTACGGTGCCGCGTACGGAGGATAGTGCTTTAGCTTTGAGTTCGTTGTAGACGCTCTCTTCCAGTACCTGATCGCCGGTGAGGCCAAGCAGCAGCAGGCCGAGGCCGTCGTTGGTCTTAGGAATTTCGCCGCGGTACTGCGGGCGGGGCAGGCCGCGGTCGTCGTACAGTTCTTTCAGCTTTGCTTCCACTTTATCTTCCAGGCCATGCTCGTGGATGTACCGCTCGCACTGTTGGTCGATAGCCGTATTCATGAAGAAAGCGCAGATGGTCGCTGCGGGCCCGTTGATGGTCATGGACACGGAAGTCTTCGGGTCACAGAGGTCAAAGCCGGAGTACAGGCGCTTGGCATCGTCGAGGGAGCAGACGCTGACGCCGGAGTTGCCGATTTTGCCGTAGATATCGGGCCGGTAATCCGGGTCTTCACCGTAGAGCGTAACCGAATCAAAGGCGGTAGACAGGCGGGCAGCAGGCATGCCTTCAGACAGGTAGTGGAAGCGCTTATTGGTGCGCTCCGGGCCGCCCTCGCCGGCAAACATACGGGTGGGGTCTTCGCCCTTGCGCTTGAAGGGGAACACGCCCGCAGTGTAAGGGAACTCGCCCGGTACATTTTCCTGCAGGGACCAGCGCAGGATTTCGCCCCAGTCCTTGAAGCGGGGCAGCACTACGCGCGGGATGCGGGAGTGGGAAAGGGAGGTGGTGAAGGTGGGTACGCGAATTTCTTTGCCCCGTACCTGGTACACAAACTCGTCGGCTTTGTACTGTGCCTTTTTGTCCTCCCAGGTCTCAATGATGCGCTTGCAATAACCATCGAGCCCTAGTTCTACTTCCTCGTAGGCCTTTTTTAGGCTCGCCAGGGTTTCGGTTTTGTTGGGCAGGTTGTCCTCCGCCTCAATCGCTTTGATGGATTCGTTAAGGGCGAAGAGCTTACGCGCCACTTGTTCCTGCCGTTCCACCCAGTCGTCGTAATTGCGGTTAGAGTCAGAGATTTCAGAAAGGTAGCGCACCCGCTTAGGCGGAATGATGAATATCTTTTCACTTACCTCATCGCCGGCCATGAAGTCGGACTTCAGATCGGCCCCGGTGCGCTCGGCGAGCACGTCCATCAGGGTGCGGTAGAGCTTATTCATGCCCGGGTCGTTGAACTGAGAAGCGATGGTGCCAATGACCGGCATCTCGTCCAGCGACTTGTCGAAGAGCATGTTGTTGCGCTGATATTGCTTTTTCACATCCCGGAGGGCATCCTGTGCGCCCCGCTTGTCGAATTTGTTGATGGCAATCACATCGGCGAAGTCGAGCATGTCGATCTTCTCCAGCTGAGTAGCTGCCCCGTACTCCGGCGTCATCACGTAGAGCGACATATCGGAGTGGTCGATAATCTCGGTATCAGACTGCCCAATGCCGGAGGTTTCCAGGATGATGAGGTCGTACTGTGCGGCTTTGAGGATGTCGATGGCGTCCTGTACGTGCCTGGAAAGCGCCAGGTTGGACTGCCGGGTCGCCAGCGAGCGCATGTACACCCGGTTTTGCGCCAGGTTGCCCGTGACGGCATTCATGCGGATACGGTCGCCCAGCAGTGCCCCGCCCGTTTTGCGTTTGGAGGGGTCTACGGAGATGATGGCGATGGTCTTATCGTCGAAATCCATAAGGAAGCGGCGCACCAGCTCATCCACCAGGCTGGATTTGCCTGCGCCGCCGGTACCAGTAATGCCCAGCACCGGGATGGTTTTGCCTTCAATGTCTTTGCGCAGTTGTTCCAGCCAGCTGCGGTTCTCTTCCGGGAAATTTTCGGCGGCGGAGATCATGCGGGCGAGGGCACGCGGATCTTTTTCCTGATACTGCTTCAGTTCGCCATTAAGGTTGGTGCCCACGGGGTAGTCGCACTTTTCCAGCACATCATTGATCATGCCTTGCAGGCCCAGTTCGCGCCCGTCGTCCGGAGAATAGATACGGGTGATGCCATAGTCGTGCAGCTCTTCGATTTCTTCCGGCAGGATGGTGCCACCGCCGCCTCCGAAAAGCTTGATGTGGCCGGCGCCCCGCTCTTTGAGCAAGTCATGCATGTACTTAAAGAACTCGGTGTGCCCACCCTGATAGGAGGTAATAGCGATACCCTGTGCATCTTCCATAATGGCGGTATCCACGATTTCCTGCACGGAGCGGTTGTGGCCGAGGTGGATGATTTCAGCGCCTGAGCTCTGCATGATGCGGCGCATGATGTTGATGGCGGCATCGTGCCCATCGAACAGGGAAGCGGCAGTCACGATCCGAACTTTATGCTGTGGGTGGTAGGGCGCTATGGTTTGCATACGTGGTTTTATTGGTTAAAAGCGGCACAAATTTACAAAAATTCTGCTAGACTAACTTCGCAGCTAGTGCGACTAGACCGAATTATTTGATAGTATTTTCACGCTTAAGCCCTTTTCTAATGCCCAGCCTTTAACTGTCAAATATTTAGGACTCAACCCACTAGCCTACAGATGTATAACAAAAGTAGGAGGTGGTGGTTTTGTGCGGAGCGGTTGACAATGCTTAATTCTGGTGAGGGTATCGTCTACAGCAAAGCCAACGGACCGAAGCTGGTTCTAATCCGTTGGCTGTTAAAGCTACCTGGCCTGCGCGCAAGCCAGTTCCTTTTATTCAATGATGTTAAGAAGGTATTCCATGCTGGGGTCCCGCCCAAGCGCAATATCCGCTCTCGTTAAAGTTAGTTCTACCTCGGGTGAGACTCCGGCATCTGGCCGCTCACCGGGTGGGGCAAAGAATTTAAGGGGGATGTCCACTTCCATCTTGCTGTGTGGCAGATGAAAGAAGATGTACTCTCCGCCATTAATGCCTTGCTGATTGCCCCCGGACTCCTGGCCTACAAACTTAGCGAAGCCAAAATGCCTGGCCTTTTTCAGCAGGGTAAAAGTAGAAGATACATTGCCGGGGCCGCCCAAGATGAATGCCTGGCCCTCGAAGCCTTTTCTTTTGGGGGCAATATTCCGGCAGTCTGGCTCTTCCTTAAGTTCATACCAGGTATCGTCATACCGGGTGTACAGCTGCGGGGGGAGCCCCTCAAAAATAATTTTGTTCCAGGTCCTGGAATAGGGCAGAAAGACAGGGTCTACCTTGGTGGTCCGTATGAGTACCTTGCCTGCGTCGCTGCAATCCAGCTTTTCCGGTACGAGATAGCTGATCAGTTCATTCCTGGGTTCGCTAATCCCCCCTCCGTTGCCCCGGATGTCAATGGCCAAATTAGGGATGCCAAGCTGCCGGATGGTTTTGAAAGCCTGCTTAAACCACTTTGCCTGGTCAAAATCTTTCCATTTCCAAATGGCGAAGGTATTCAGGCGCATCACGGCAAGGTTGGGGTTGCTGACATCGAGAGACCAGCGATTGTTGTCAGAAACGGCGTTGCTGTACCGCTGCTTCATAACGGCTTCCCGCTTTTCCTTTGTCAAAGCCTCTACCGTAACCGTCTGCGTGGTCTCCTCGCCAAAATTCTGGTACTCAATGGTGAACCTGGAATCTTCCAGCGGGAAGAAGAGCGGATAGTATAGGTCAAAGGCTTGCCAATGCCCGGCACTAAAATTGTTTGAAGACAGGTAGTAGGCAACCGGCGAGTTATTATTCCCATCCACTTTAGCAATCGTGGATAAGCTATCCAGAATAGTGGCCGCTGAAATGCCATTGATGGAAGTAATCGCTGCTCCCGCCCTTATCCCGGAGGCTTCCGAAGCATTATGGGTTACGATAAATTGCTCATTGAGGATACTGAAGCCAAGCGGAAAGTAGATTCGGCCACCGAACAGGCGCTCCCGCAACTCCGCATTCATATTCCAGGGGTTCAGATAGGTGTGGCCGCAGCGGATTGTTTTGATAGACTGTGCCAGTATTTTCATAAATGCTGCCTCGGTCATTCCCTCGTAAACCCGGGACCTGAGCCGGTCAAATTCCAGATTGATGGCTTCGGGGCTGTTATACCGGTATATTCCGGGGTGAATTTCGGTCAGAATTTTTTCCAGAAGGGTGATGTCGGCGAGGAGGCTATCCCGGCGCAGCGCCCGGCCGGCGACTAGTAAACGTTCAGGCGGGCTGTCATTAGAGGAGGCGATGCCGGGCATAGGCTGATACCGCATGCCCTCCACGAACTTGGTCAGCTTAGCCCTTACCTTTACGGCTTTTGGGTTGGGGTTGGAAATTACTGCCGTTTCCTGCCGGTGTACCCTGAGCTTTGTTTTGCTTCTGCCCCCAAGGCCGAAACCCTGAGTTTGTTCACCGTTCGTTTTTTTTACGGTCTTTACGTTTATGGTTTTCGGGCTTAGGTTTCTCAGTTCGAGGCGGAAGCTGCTGTTCTCCTGTTCGCCTAATACGAATTCTTCTCCGGGGGATATGCCTATGGTAGAATAGGAGGCACAGCTGCTGAGCGCGATGGCAAGTAGCATTACTAAGTTTCGGAAATAAGATCGCTTGGTCATTATGCAATAGTTTTTGATCTGTAATGATGCAAAAGTGGCGGATCAAAAGGCTTGTTGCGCCTCGAAATGCATAATGAGACCTATCCATGAAAGAGTAAGGCAGAAAACAAAGGGTCAGGATTGAAAATACTCCGTAGGCGAGCTTCCCGTATGGCTTTTAAAGGCCCGGTTGAAAGAAGCTTTCGAGTTGAAGCCCGATTCGAAGGCAATAGCGAGGAGCGTCAGGTGTTCGTGTTGCCCTTGCTGTACGAGCCGGATAAATGCTTCCACCCGGTACCGGTTGACTAATCCCCGGAAGGATTCGCCACGGCTGCTGAGTACTTTAGATACAGTATTGCGGTGCACGCCTAACAGTTTAGCAAAGGCGTCGAGGCTGAGTTCAGGGTCAAGATAAGGCTTATGGCCCTCAAGTAATTCATCAATTCTTGCTGAAAGCTCTGTCTCCTCAGCAGGTGGTTTGGAAGCCTCGGGCAGGATCAGGCTTTGGTTTTGGTGCAGGTAAGCATTGTATCCGATCAGGAGGCTGATACCGGCGTAGGCCAGTTTCAGGGGGAACGCCAGCCAGGGCGTGTTGAACAAGTTGTATTCAAAAACGCCAAACAGTATCCAGTCTGCTATTTCGTAGGCGGAGCCGATCAGGGCTAAAAACGCCAGGGAAATGGTAAACTGCCGAAGCCACCGGTAGACGGGGCCTTTCCAGGACGCTTCCGGGGCTTTCCGGTGCAGTAACCGGTAAGCGGCCACCAAATACCCCACTGCAAGGGAGACAAAAAGCCCTTCCTCAAGAAACTGTACGTAGGGGCCGATCACTTCCCGCCAAACCCAGCTTTTGTACTCCGTGCTTCTGAAGCCAATCGAGAGGTAAAAAAGGAATTGGGTTGCCGGAATAATCAGGTGGGGCAGGTGCCGCCCTTGCAGGGTAAAAGAAGGTTGTACCCTCGACCGGACGAAGAAGTAAAAAAGCGGGCCCAGGCTCAGGCTAAAGTTAATGGGGAGGAAATACAGGAATTGATACTGAGCATAGATGCCCGCCATGGCAAACAAGCCGTTGCTCAGCGTCAGGGCATAGAGTATGAGCAGTACGCCAAGCAGCAAATTAGACTGTCGCATCCCCGCTTTGCGAAACAACAATTGAATACCCACAACGAGGCATAGAAGTATGCCAAACCCTGACAGAAAAATGGCGATTAGGTCGGGTATTGCGATATTCATGGATGGCCAGATTGTCTGCTTAAGCACCCGGCAGCAAATCCGCCATCAAACCCGACAAAATCTCCCGCATTTTGGGCTCTGCGCCCTGGGCTACTGCTATGACCTCATCTACTGTGGTTTCCGTGAGCTCCTCGATCGGGTAACATTTGTTGGTGGCTACAGACAGGACCAGGACAGGGATATTGGCGTGGCGGGCAACGAGCACTTCGGGCACCGTAGACATGCCCACCATGTCAGCACCGACAATATTAGCGAATTTGTACTCCGCGGGGGTTTCCAGGTTGGGCCCCTGCAGGCTGAGGTAAACGCCTTCGTGCGCCCGGATGCCTAGCTGCTTAGCTACCGTGAGCCCCTTGGCGTTCAGGCTGCGGTCGTAAGCGTTGAGCATATCGGGGAAGCGCGGGCCCAGGCGTTCGTCGTTTTCGCCCCGGAGCGGGTTCTCGGGGTGGAGATTGATGTGGTCCCGCACGAAAACAATATCGCCAGCTTCAATATTGGGGTTGACGCTGCCTGCGGCATTGGAGATGACGAGACGTTGAATGCCCATCGCTGCCATGACCCGCACCGGGAAGGTGATCTGCTGAGCGGTATAGCCTTCGTAGTAGTGGAAGCGGCCCGCCATTGCCACTACCGGCATGCCCTGAAGATGGCCAAAAACCAGCTTGCCCTTGTGGCTTTGTACGGTAGAAACCGGGAAATGTGGAATATCCGCATAGGAGATTTCCACTGCGGTCTCAATGTGGTCGGCCAAATTGCTCAGGCCGGTGCCCAGTATGATGCCTACTTTGGGCTGCAAGGCCGTTTTCCCCTTGATAAAGGCGGCGGCTTCCTGTATTTGATCAAAAAGTTTTGCTGACATATAGAATTGGGTAACTGAGAATAGGGCACGCTAATCGACAATCATTTTTTCGCGGTCAAGTTCCTGCTGCACGATGTTTTCCGGCAGCTGAATGTGCTCGTACTCCTGATTGCGGAGCTGAGGGATGTAACCGGCTTCGCGTATAGACTCCTGTATGCCATCGGCGGTAAAGCGGAATCGGGCACCGGCGGCAGAGACCACGTTTTCTTCAATCATAATAGAACCGAAGTCATTAGCGCCGGCGTGAAGGCAAAGTTGCGCCACCTGCTTGCCTACTGTAAGCCAGGATGCCTGAATGTTGGTAATATTGGGCAGCATAATACGGCTCATGGCGATCATGCGCACGTACTCATCACCGGTACAGGTATTGCGCGCCCGCTTGAGGCGCTTGAGAATGGTGTCCTCATCCTGGAACGGCCAGGGGATGAAGGCGATAAAGCCCTTCGCGCCTTCTGGTTTTTTATCCTGCACCTCCCGGATGCGCACAAGGTGGTCCATACGCTCCCAGTTGGTTTCGATGTGGCCAAACATCATGGTGGCAGAGGTGGTCAGCCCCACATTATGGGCGGCGTGCATGATGTCCAGCCACTCCTGCCCACCGCACTTGCCCTTGGAGATCAGGCGGCGTACCCGGTCGGCGAGGATTTCTGCTCCGGCACCCGGCAAGGAGTCGAGCCCAGCTGTTTTGAGCGCTTGCAGCACTTCGGTATGCGTGCTTCCTTCCAGTTTGGTAATATGTGCAATCTCTGGCGGCCCGAGGGCGTGCAGCTTGAGGTCGGGGTATAGCCCTTTCAACTGTTTGAACAAGTCGGTATAAAAACTCAGCCCAAGGTCGGGGTGGTGCCCGCCTTGCAACAGCAACTGACGGCCACCGTAGGCATAAAGCTCATCAATTTTCTTTTTGTACTCCTCAATACTGGTCGTGTAGGACTCTTCATGCCCAGGCCGGCGGTAGAAGTTGCAGAACTTGCAGTTAGCGATGCATACGTTCGTTGTGTTGGAGTTGCGGTCAATGATCCAGGTGACTTTGTTGTGCGGTACGTGGTGCTTGCGCAGTTGGTAGGCGATGTGCATCAGCTCGGCTGTGGAAGCCTGTTCAAAAAGAAATACGCCTTCTTCGGTGGATAGCGGTTCAAGGCGTAGGGCCCGGTGCAACAGTTCGTCGACTTTCATATCTTGATTTTTCTCATCTAGGTCAATAAAGCACGCAGCTTCTGTGCGAGTAAGAGGCCAGGGGCACCTGTTTTCGCATGGGCTGCGGTTCAGGCACTGAGCCCGGTAATTAATCAGTCAACAAATATAGGGCAGGCTGGTTTGGCTGGCCTAATAATTGATTCAAATAATACTGAGACTTCTTGCCGGATCGGACATTTTTCAAAATCGCTTGCTTTTCAGGGCTTAAGGATGTATCTTTGCACCAAGACAAAGCACTCAAAAGAGGGAACGCCAAAACGTTCCCTCTTTTTATTGTCTGTCCCTGTTAAAGAGATTTGAAATAAACCATTTAAAAATACGTGGTAGAAGATAAAATCACTGCCCTGCTCAAGGATAAATTCCGCGAAGACGCCTTCTCCGATTGTTTCCTGGTAGACCTAAAACTGCATGCCCACAATAAGCTGGACGTGTTTATTGACAGTGACTTCGGCATTACCTTCGAAAAGTGCCAGCAAATCAGCCGCTACCTGGAGCAATACCTGGACGAGGAACAGTGGCTCGGCGAAAAATACGTGCTTGAGGTCTCCTCTCCCGGCGTATCCCGGCCATTAACGATGTGGCGGCAATACCCCCGCAATATTGGCCGAAAGGTAGAAGTCAAGCTCAAAGATGGCGACAAACGCTCCGGTACCCTCACAGAAGTGGAGGAAGATTTGATTGTTCTGGAGGAAAAAGTCCGCAAAAAAGAGGGTAAGCGGAAGAAGACGGAAATTGTAGAAACCGAGATTTCCTTCAACAGCATCGAGCATACAAAAGTGAAGATAACCTTTTAAAACAACCGGGAGCTGCCGCAGGGGAGCTCTTCAAAATAACCATTAAGCAATGATGAACCTGGTGGAAACCTTCTCGGAGTTCAAGTCCGGGAAGAATATTGACCGCCCAACTATGGTGCGTGTGCTGGAAGATGTTTTCCGTACATTGATCCGGAAAAAGTACGGCACAGATGAAAACTTTGACGTCATCGTTAATACGACGAAGGGTGACCTTGAGCTCTGGCGCGTCCGTGAGATTGTGCCCGATGGGGAGGTGACTGACGACCGCAGCCAAATTTCCATCTCCGAAGCCTTATCAATTGACGAGGACTACGAGATTGGAGAGGAATGCTACGAGCAGCTCCACCTCGAGGACTTCGGCCGGCGAGCGATTATGGCCGCCCGTCAGACGCTCATCTCCCGGATTATGGAACTCGAAAAAGACGAGATCTACCGCAGCTACAGCGAACGTATCGGGGAGGTAGTGATTGGAGAAGTCCACCAAATCCTGAAGCGGGAGTTTCTGGTACTGGATGATGCTACCGGCAACGAGCTGGTACTGCCCCGTAACGAGACGATTCGCGGCGACTTTTTCCGCAAAGGGGACATGGTGCGCGGTGTTATCAAATCCGTAGAAATGCGCAACAACAACCCCGCCGTTATTATGTCGCGTACAGATGGGTTGTTCCTGGAGAAATTGCTGGAGCAGGAAGTGCCGGAAATTGAGGATGGCTTGATTACCATCCGCCGTATTGAGCGCATTCCCGGCGACCGGGCTAAGGTCGCTGTAGAATCTTACGACGACCGCATCGACCCGGTAGGTGCCTGTGTAGGTATGAAAGGTTCCCGTATTCATGGCATTGTCCGGGAGTTGCGTAATGAAAATATTGATATTGTTAACTTCACCAATAACGAGACCCTGTTTATTCAGCGGGCACTGACGCCGGCCAAGATCACGCGCATTGAGCTTGACCAGGAAGGCAAGCGGGCAGAAGTCTTTTTGGAGCCGGATCAGGTCTCCCTGGCCATTGGCAAAGGCGGAACCAACATTAAGCTGGCGAGCCGGCTGGTAGGGTACGAGATCGATGTGTACCGCAATCAGGTGGAAGAGATCGAAATCGACGATGTAGACCTGGACGAGTTTACCGACGAAATCGAAACCTGGGTCATTGATACCCTGAAAGGTATTGGCTGCGATACGGCCCGTTCGGTTTTGGAATTGAGAAAAGACGAATTGCTGCGGCGCACAGACCTGGAAGAAGAGACGGTTGACGAGGTGCTCGGCATTTTGGCGGCAGAATTTGAAGATTAATCGAAAAAATTGGAACTCGAACGCGATTCAAAGCGTTCGGGTTCTTGAATAATACGATTAGAAAAGCCTTCGCTGCGAAGGCTTTTTTACCGTTTTACCGCAGAGTTTTTACAGATTAGAGGCGAATCCTCTTATCTTTGCGGGCGTATTTGGTGCTTTTAACCGAAAGAGCGGCCATTTACGATTTTATTTTTGAGAAGGATAGGCTGAAAGCTTGGAGTATGTTACTTGATATTTTATTCATCCCCAAAAGATAGTAAGATATGTAAAGGAAAAGAGTAGCTCTTGCCTGTCTGTAAACGTTGCAATTAGTACTAAAACTTCATAATGGCGAAACGTTTAGTTAAGATAGCTAAGGAATTGAACGTAGGTACCTCTACGATCGTGGAGCACCTGACCAATAATGGTTTCGAAATTGAGAACAAGCCCACTGCAAAGATCTCGGACGAGATGTACACAGAGCTGCTCAAGGAGTTCCAAAAGTCCATTGCTATCAAAGAAAAAGCCGATCAACTCATCATTGGTAACCGCCCTTCCTCTGCCGCTCCTGAAGAACAAGCACCGGAAAAAGAAAGCAAAGCGGCTGCTCCAAGCAAGCCCTCCGTTCCGCCCCCTCCAAAGCCACAAGAGGAAAAAGCTAAGGAGCCAGTAGCTAAAAAGGAGGCACCGGCTGAGGAGCCACCTAAGCAAGAAGCACCGCCCAAGGTTACGAAAAGCGAGCCGCCCAAGGAAGAAAAACCCAAAGCAAAAGAAGAAGCACCTGAGCCTGTGGTAGAGACCCGCAGCGATAAGCCGGGCTTGAAAGTATTGGGCAAAATTGACTTGGATTCGGCGGGCAAAGGCAAAGCAGAACCAAAGAAGAAACAGGAAGCTGAGCCGGAAGCGCCAGCACCGCCCGAGGAGCAACCTGCCGCTGAGCAAAAAGAACCACCGGCTGAAACCGAAAAGGCTAAAAAAGCGGCAGAACCCAAAAAACCAGCTCCGGAGACTAAAGACAAAGACAAAACAGAAGCGCCCGCTGATAAGCCAGATGCCCCAAAGGCACCGGCTGATGAAACGCCTGAGGCGCCTGCTCCTGCCGACCAGGCCCCGGCTGAAGAAAAGCCGCAGGAAGCTGCCTCGGACAGTGCAGCCGAAGAGAAGCAATCGGATGAAAAGGAGCCCAAAGAGCAACCCTCTGCCGCTGACCCAGCCCCGGCTGCTGAATCAGAAAAGGCAGATGCTAAATCCGATGCAGAAGAAGAAGCATCTCCACAAAAGAAGAAAGGCGTGGTCAAAGCGGAGGCTCCCGAACTTCGGGGCTTGAAAATTCTGGGCAAGATCGATGTGGATAAAGTCGACCGCTCCAGCCGCAAAAAGAAAAAGAAAGAAGAAGGCAAGAGCGATAGCGATGAGCCGCGCAAAAAGCGGCGCCGCAAACGTAAAAAAGTTGCCGCTACCTCCGATAGCCGTTCCGGCAAGAGCAGTAACCGGGGGAACCGCCGCAGGCGTGGCAAGAAAGAAGACGAAGTCAAAGAAGTTTCCCAGAAGGAAATTGAAGATAAGATTAAGGCTACCATGGCCCGGATTTCCGGCGGTGGTAACAAGCGAAGGCGCCAGAAGCTTCGCCGGGATAACCGGGAGCGCCTGAGAGAACGCCAGGAAGAGCGCGAGCAGGAAATGGAGAGCAAGTTTCTGGAAGTCACAGAGTTCATATCTGTGCAGGAGCTTGCCAACCTGATGGATGTTTCCGTTACCGACGTGATCACCACCTGCATGAACCTGGGGGTCATCGTATCTATCAATCAGCGCCTGGATGCAGAGATTATCGAGCTGGTGACGGAAGAGTTTGGCCATGAGGTCAAGTTCATCAACGCGGGTGAAGAAGACGAAGAGGAAGAAGAAATCATCGACGATCCTGAGGACCTGATTCCGCGCGCACCCATCGTGACCGTCATGGGCCACGTTGACCACGGTAAAACGTCTTTGCTGGACTACATCCGTAAAGCAAAAGTTGCTGATGATGAGGCGGGCGGTATCACACAGCACATTGGTGCCTACGAAGTTGTACTGGGCGAGGAAGATGATGAGTCCAAAAAGATTACCTTCCTGGATACACCAGGTCACGAGGCCTTTACTGCAATGCGTGCCCGTGGTGCAAAAGTCACCGATATCGCCGTCATTATTATTGCGGCTGATGATAATATCATGCCTCAGACCAAAGAAGCTATCAGCCACGCACAGGCTGCCGGGGTCCCCATGGTTTTTGCTATCAACAAGGTAGACAAGCCGGGTGCGCAACCTGAGCGCATCAAGCAGGAACTGGCTTCTATGGACTTCCTGGTAGAAGAGTGGGGCGGAAAATATCAGTCTCAGGATATCTCCGCCAAGACCGGGCTGGGCATCGATGAATTACTGGAGAAAATACTGCTGGAGGCCGAAATATTAGAGCTTCAGGCCAATCCGGACCGGGAGGCTATCGGCACTGTTATTGAAGCTTCCCTGGACAAGGGGCGTGGATACGTTACTAAAATCCTCGTGCAGACGGGTACGCTGGAAGTAGGAGACCCTATGGTAGCCGGAGAGCACTCGGGTAAAGTGAAGGCCATGTTCAACGAATTTGGCAAACGCGTGGATGTAGCCGGTCCTTCCCGTCCGGTACTTGTTCTTGGCCTGGGCGGAGCTCCGCAGGCAGGCGAACGCTTTAAGGTCATGGAAAGTGAGCAAGAGACAAGAGCACTGGCAACCAAGCGGGCGCAGATTTCCAGAGAGCAGGCCAACCGGGCCACGAAACGAATTAGCCTTGATGAAATTGGGCGCCGGCTTGCGCTGGGCAACTTTAAAGAGCTTAACCTCATCGTTAAAGGTGACGTGGATGGCTCCGTTGAGGCGCTGGCTGACTCCCTGATCAAGCAATCAATAGAGACGATTCAGGTGAATGTTATTCACAAGGCAGTAGGGCAGATCATCGAATCTGACGTGCTGCTGGCATCTGCTTCTGAAGCGATCATTATTGGTTTCCAGGTACGGCCCTCTATGGGGGCGCGTCGCCTGGCGGAACGGGAAGGCATCCAAATTAAGACCTACTCCATCATTTACGAAGCCATTGAGGAAGTCCGTGCTGCTATTGAGGGCATGCTGGAGCCAACCAAAGAGGAGAAAATTATCGCTCAGTTGGAAGTCCGGGACACCTTCAAAATTAGCAAAGTGGGTATGGTGGCCGGATGTATCGTCCAGGAAGGCAAAATCACCCGCAATACGCTGGTGCGCCTGATTCGCGACGGGATTGTGGTCTATCCCACCAAAGAGGGGCAAACCGCAGAGCTCTCCTCGCTTAAACGCTTTAAAGATGATGTGCGAGAGGTTAAATCCGGGCTTGAGTGTGGCTTATCGATCAAAAACTTTAATGACATTAAGGTAGGCGACATTATCGAAGGATACGAAATCGTTGAAATCAAGCAAACCTTGGATTAAGCCGTATTCCAACTACTTGCTGAAAAGGCGCTTTCAATACACTCAACCTGAGGAAATTGGAAGCGCCTTTCCCGTTTTATGCACCTGGGCAAAACACCGGCTGCTATTTATTTCGTTTCGGCAGCGCGATCACCATATCGCTGTAGGAAACGTCAATCAAGTCCGAAGACTTGATTTTGAATAAATCCAGGTAATATTGGCACTGTTCCCGTAGTTTGGTTTCTCCGATCGTACCATCTTTGTCGATCGCCTCAATCTCCACGAAAGCGCCCAGTTCTTCCACCTCATCAATGTGAAATTTGACATTCTCAATGAAGTATATGGCCCGGCGTTTTGTGACTACGGCCAGGATTGGAAGGGCTTTATTGAGCACATCCCGCAGGTCTGAGCCCGCTTCTGTTTTGTACATCGATATATCGGATCGCTTTGGGCCCACCTGATTATCTCTAAAGTAATGGATTAAGGCATTCTCAATATTCCCCTGCCGCAATTTGAGCCGGCCATGGGGGATTTGGTAGTAAGTATCCGTCTGTTTGTCTGTTCCCAAAAATTCGGCTTGCTGGGCAGCAAGCAATTCGTGTATTTCTTCCGGGTTTTGAGATTTGGCTTTAATTTCTACATTAATTCTTTGCATGGGCTTGTCGTCTTTTCGATCTTTTTCTCAAGGTCAAAATTACGAATAGCCCTAGTAGTAATAGGCATATCCACCACAGAAAATATCCCGAAGAAAGGGAAAGCGGGGACATATCACCCTGTGCGATGTAACCGGCCCAGAAAAAGGGGTGGGCGGAGGTGCTGGATGCATTATGAAGGTATTCAAGTTTGGCATTTCGAAGGGCAGCGTCTTTGGCAGCTCCGGTGTGAAGGTGCTGGTAAAAGCGGTTCATCAGATTGGCTGAAGCCTGATCGCTGACCCGCCAAAGGGTAGTGATCAGGCTCTGAGCACCTGCTTTGGAAAAAGCGTGTGAAAGGCTAATGACACCTTCGCCTTTGGACAGCTCCCCTATGCCGGTCTCGCAAGCGCTAAGCACCACCATGTCCGCTGGCAGGTCGGCAAGATAAAGCTCGCGTGCGTACAGCCGGTTGCTCTTGGCCGTATCCCCCGGTTGCTCTGAAAAGCAGAGGTAGGAATACTCGCCAGATTTATCGTTAGCCTTGGCGTGGGTGGCCAGGTGCAAGACCTGATACTTTGGAGCGTTGTCTAGAAAGGCTTCTTTTGTGGCTGTTCCGGCAGCGAAGGAGCGGGTAGGAAAAAAATTCGCAATCTGTTCAACCTCCTGTTCATTGGCGAGCAAGGGGCCGAACTCCCGCCGGCGTTCCGCTACCGTCCTGAAAGAAGCCGGGCCATCGTTAAAAGAGGGGGCAAAGCCCAGGATAGCTGCTTTTTTGCGCCGGTTAGTTTTGGGTGCCCTGACAAAATCATAGGGAGAATAAGCATAGCTGATTTGATGGTCCTGAATGAGATAGGGGTATTCCTGAAAAGGCGCACCTAGCTCCGGGGCGGCTTTGAGCAAAACGTCAAACGGAAGGTAGGCTACACAGTTGTCGGGTACGATTAGCAAGCGGAAAGGCAGCAAGCTGTCTACAGGGGCTAAAAGCTTTTCATAGAGCCAATGGGCGCTTTGGGCGTAATCCTGTATGGAGTTGTCGGAGGGCTCGAGCGCCCATTCGTAAAGTGCATCCCGCATGGTGTTGACTTGCTGGGCAAGCCCTTTCGGTATTTCTGTATTGTAAAGCGTTATATTTTCTCCGTCCAGCAGGAACAGGAATACGTACTGATAGCCGATGAGGTATTGCACCATTGCGCGCTCATCTTGCCTTAATCTTGCCTGTACGGTTTGCAAGGCAGGGGGCTTGGGAATGTCCCACATCTGCTGCAAGCGGGGAAAAGCGCTTTCGAGGCTATCGATAAACCGGTAGTAATCGTTTTTCGCACTTAATATCGAATCGCCCAAAGCAGAGGCGTCAGCTTGTCGCTCCTGAGATTCGTATAAACGGTTCTCCAGGTCTACGTATCTTTTCCGGAGATCATAACGTCTTTGCAAAAGTGAGGAGGGAAACAGCTCTTCGGCTGCAGTGTTTTGGGCTGCCTCCTTTACGTGAATCGCTTTGGCCCGGCCAGCTATCTCGAAGGCCTCTTCCAGGTATCTTTCGTTTTGGGTCTCTTCGTAAAGCTTATAGCGTGCATAGAGCGCCTCCTCGTACATAAAATAAAACCGATCGATGAAGTAGCGGGCAGAGTGAGGGCTGAGGTTTTTGCTCATGTGCTCCAACAGGTCCAGGTATTGCAGCTGAAAATCATAGGCAATATGCAA
>CAZNSK010000003.1:50674-97509 GCA_964575505.1 uncultured Phaeodactylibacter sp. | reverse complement strand
TTTTACTTTTTATCTTATCAAAGATAATATTTTACATCAGAATGGAGCCGCACCCGAATAGAATGAGCGGAATCACCGAAGAGCAGGTCGAATTGTATGCCCCTGGAAATAAATGGACGGTCAGCAACCTGAGCTCTGGCACACACCACTCCGAAGAACAATCCACGGCTATTACATTTAGCCCCTGGGATACGTCCCTGTACAAGAGAGGTTTTGTCGACATGGTTGACGATTGGATTCGTGTAGTACGGTCGAATACGGATCATGTGCCAAGCCTGCAGGATGTATGGGCTACCCATCGGTTGTGCGAAACCATCCTTGAAGAGGTGCGCTCGCAGTAGGGCCCGTTGAACTGATCTTCCTCATTTGCAAGCCACCTGCAGCAGCTGTAGCGCTGCTAAATCTCACCCTTCACAATGACAAGTGTCTATGCTTATCTCTTCGTATTGGCATAGTTTTACCTTGAACAAGACTTTTTTTACCATTGGGGCGTGTCGTTGCAAAAGAAATCCCTGCCCTCAAGGACCTAAAACTTTTCGTCATGACAAAACAAATCAATATGGATCAGCAGCTTGTCTACCGTTTCGGCGGCGGCGTGGCCGATGGAAGCCAGGAAATGAAAAACCTCCTGGGCGGTAAAGGGGCTAATCTTGCGGAGATGGCCGGACACCCTGAACTCAAATTACCTGTCCCTCCGGGTTTCACCATCACCACTGATACCTGCAATGCCTATTACGAAGCTGGGCGTTACTTTCCAGCTCAATTGGAAGGCGAGGTTATGGCCGCTTTGAAATATATTGAAGAGCTCACCGGTAAAGTATACGGAAACACCGACAATCCACTTTTGTTATCTGTCCGTTCTGGCGCCCGGCAGTCCATGCCTGGTATGATGGATACCGTATTGAACCTGGGGCTCAATGACGAAACGGTACAGGGCGTCATCGCTCAAACCAACGATCCCCGATTTGCCTATGATGCCTACCGCCGTTTGATTATGATGTACGCAGATGTGGTCATGGAAAAAGCAGCCGGCATACCTCCCGTACAGGGCAAAGGTATCCGGAAACTGCTGGATGAACACCTGGAAAGCATCAAAAAAGCGCGTGGTTTTGAACTCGATACGGAATTAACAGAAGCCGATCTGCGGCAGATGGTCACCGACTTCAAGACCATCGTGAAGCGCGAAATTGGAGCACCCTTCCCCGAAGACCCGATGGAACAGCTTTGGGGCGGTATTGGTGCCGTTTTTGATAGCTGGAATGGCAAGCGGGCTAAGGAGTACCGCCGGATTGAAGGCCTGCCCGATGAATGGGGTACTGCGGTCAATGTACAGGCGATGGTCTTTGGCAATATGGGAGAAGATTGCGCTACCGGCGTGGCTTTTACCCGAAATCCTGGTACGGGTGAAAATAGGTTCTACGGTGAATTCCTGATCAATGCGCAGGGGGAAGATGTGGTCGCTGGTACCCGTACGCCACAGCCGATCAATGATTATTCTAAAAACGCTCAGAGTGAGAACCTGCCAACGCTCGAGTCGATTATGCCCGAGCTTTACGCACAACTCAATGCCCATCAACAGCAACTCGAAGCCCACTATAAGGACATGCAGGACCTTGAGTTCACAATTGAGAAGGGCACCCTCTATATTCTCCAAACGCGCACCGGCAAGCGTAATGGTACCGCCGCCGTACGCATGGCGGCTGAAATGTATGAGGAAGGTATGATTGACGGGCCTACCGCTCTTATGCGGGTTAACCCCAATCAGCTGACGGAACTCCTGCTGCCGCGCCTTGATGCGATGGCCGAACGCAACGCCACACTCATCGCCAAAGGCTTGCCCGCTGGCCCGGGTGGCACAATGGGCAAAGCTGTTTTTTCTTCTGAAAAGGCCATTGAGCTAAAGCAAGCTGGCCAGGATGTCATTCTCGTTCGGGAAGAGACCTCTCCGGAAGATGTAGACGGCATGTACCACGCAGCAGCTGTGCTGACTGCTAAAGGGGGGATGACTTCCCATGCCGCCCTCGTGACCCGGGGATGGGGCAAGTGTTGCATCGTAGGCTGTCATGACCTTGATATCGACGAAGCCGAAGGCTGCTTCACTACGCCGGACGGGCACAAAGTGCAGGAAGGCGACTACATTAGCCTGAACGGTGCTACCGGTAGGGTATACCTCGGTAGCATGCCGGTAGTGGATGCTGACCTCGCCGATAATAAGGCCTATCAGACACTTATGAAGCTAGTGGATGAGGTCAAGGTGCTGGGCGTACGGGCCAATGCCGAATCTCCCGGGGATGCAGCTAATGCGCTGCGCTTTGGTGCCGAGGGTGTTGGCTTGTTCCGCACCGAGCATATGTTTTATGGCAAGGGCAGCGAAGAGCCTCTCCATGTCCTTAGAAAGATGATCCTCAGCGCAACTCGTAAGGAACGCCAGGCTGCCCTGAAAGAGCTGTTCAGCTACATCAAAAGTGATATCAAGAAAACCCTGGCTGTCATGAATGGCAAGCCGGTAACCATTCGATTACTCGATCCGCCGCTGCACGAGTTCGTTCCCCATGACCGGCAGCGCCTGGAAGAACTGGCTGACGAACTTGCCGTTGATGTTAGCATACTGGAAAAAAGAGTGCTCGCCCTCCACGAAAATAATCCAATGCTGGGCCACCGCGGCGTGCGCCTGGGCATCAGCTATCCGGAGATTACGGAAACGCAGGTACGTGCCATCCTTGAAGCTGCCGCTGAGCTGAATATGGAAGGCCGGCAGGCACTGCCGGAGATTATGATCCCCGTGACCTGCTCCCGTAATGAACTGGAAGACCAGGAGAAGATTGTTAAGGAAATCTATGAAAAGGTATGCGCCTCAATGGGTGTGGACGAAATCCCTTACCTCTTTGGTACGATGATCGAAACGCCACGGGCTGCGCTGCGCAGTGGGCCAATGGCTGAAATTGCCCAATTCTTCAGCTTCGGCACCAACGACCTGACCCAGATGAGCTTCGGTTTCAGCCGGGACGATATCGGCGGCTTCCTGCCGATTTATCTCGATAAAGGTATTTTGGTGAATGATCCCTTCCAGGTCCTTGATCGCCGGGGTGTGGGCGAACTTGTACGCCTGGCTGTAGAGCGTGGCCGTGCCCAGCGCCCGGATCTCAAGACCGGTATTTGTGGTGAACACGGTGGGGAGCCCCAAAGCGTCACCTTCTGCCACCGCATTGGGCTGGACTATGTCAGCTGTTCCCCGTTCCGTGTTCCTATCGCGAGGCTTTCGGCGGCACAGGCGGAGATACAGTATCCGCGGCAATAAGTAGCGTATGAAATTGCTCTGTAGGGAAGCCTGCCCCTTTGGGGTGGGCTTTTTTGTTGGGAAAACGGATTGAACCTGAATTATGCTGAGTAGTCCAACGGGTAATCCCGATACGGCCTAAAATATAGCCCTCAATCCCCTTTTTCTACTCATAACTCAATTGCCTCGGATGAAAAGGGACCTTACCCAAAACAGGGTCCACCAAGCCGGCTCGGAGCATTTGCGAACCTGAGCCCTCGAAGTACTCAATGCGGATGTTGTGTTTGCCTTTTTCCAATATGATCTTGCCGTACTGCCAGAAGGCGCCGTGATCGCCGTCATTGTCCACCACAAGCTGTCCGTCAATGTAGAGTTTGGAGCCATCGTCGGAGCGGGTGTAGAAAGTATAGGTGTCTGTGGCGGGGAGGTCTACATAACCTTCCAGAACAAGCCCGAAGTGGTCCGCCCTGGGTTGCGCTTCTGTTTCATTGACCGTTTGGATCACTCCTTCCCGCATGTACGTCAGACTGGTGAAATCGGGTAGGAGAGACCAGTCGCCTTCGTAGTAGCTGTACCTTAGGCCGGGTTTGTCGCCTTGTACCTTGCGGGCGGGCAGTGGCGCCATCTTTTTGAAGGTCCGGCTTACCGTACGGCTGGCTTTGCCGCTTTCTGTATAGGCTTTGGCCTTGAGGGAGCACGAGGCATTGAGGGTTAACGGGGCCGTGTATTTTTCCGACTGCAAGTCTGGTTCCGAACCATCGAGGGTGTAGTGAATGGCATGCGATTTTTCCAGGGCGCTAAGGCTTACAGTGGTGGTCTCCCGGAAAACCAGTTCTTCTACCTCGAAGTGCGGGGCTGGTGGTTGCTGCAATTGCCCCTGCGCCTTGTCATCATCCTCGTCCTTTTCCATTTGAAAGGTATCGAAAAGGCGGCCATCGTGGTCGAGGGCTTTAAAAACCAGATGACGGTCATAAATGGCGAACGTGCAGTAGTGGTGCTCGGCCTGCAGTTCCTGAGTGAACCAGGACCGGGTGGGGTCAAAATCTTCGAGCCCGCCCCCTGCGCCACCGGAATTGATGTACACCACGCCGTCCTGCAGGTTGACTTGCTGTTCAAATATGGGCCAAGTCCGCTCGTACAAATGGGTATGCCCAAAGAGGCAAAAATCGACCCCATAGGCTTCGTACAGGGGCACGAGGTTCCGGGCCGCCGTGCCGTAGGAGGAAGCGCCAATGGAGGTGTCGCCATGGTCGTTCTCCTCGGTGGAGTAGGGCGGGTGGTGGTGCACGGCGATCTTCCAGGTGGCCGTGGATTGCGCCAGCGCCCATTCCAGCCAATCGTACTGTTCCGAACCTTCGCTGACATCCTTATTGGTATCAATCATAAAAAACTGAACGTTGCCATACTGAAAGGTATAGTAATACTCGGGTTCCGGATTGACCATGTAATCGTAATAGAGCTGGGCATCCTGCTCGTGGTTGCCCAGCACCGTGTACATTGGGAAGCGGCTCATGGCGATATGTCCGTTTGGGAAAAAATGCTCCGTCCAGTCCGATTTCTTTGTACCAATATCCACGAGGTCGCCGGCGTGGATGATGAAGTGCGGGCGGTCCTCCCAAACCCGTTGTGCGATTTTGCCCCAGGCCCAGGGTGTTTTGTCATTGTACTGGGAGTCACCGATCAGGGCAAAGAACACCGCATCTTCGTCGCCCACGGCCGTACGGAAGGTGTACACTGGGCTTTCTATGACGGTTCCTGACCGGGTAACACTTTTCACCCGGTAAAGGTATTTCGTAGCCGTTTTAAGGTTGCTCAGTTTTACTTCATGGAGGTGCCGTTCCCCCTCAAGTGTCACGGTTTGGGCCAGGTTGGGCGTTTGGGCATTCAGCAGGGCTTCTCCGTACTCCACCGTGGTACTGGCTTCGGCAGTCGTTTCCCAAAGGATATAAATGCTGTTTTGGGTGGCGAATTGCAGGTACGGTTTGACCAAAAAGGAATCGGAGCTCGTTTGGGCGCTAAGCCCATACGGCAGCACCAATAGGATTAGAATGGGGAAGAAGCGTTGCATGGTTTCGTTTTGTTATCAACCAGCAAGAAAGGGAATGTGTGTTAAGGGGAGGTGAAATGGGGCTTAAGGTTTTGTGAAATCAAGGGCAACGCATGATAGGTTCACTATCCTGGTAATGAGAACAGGATTAGGGTTTCTTAGGCTGGTAGAGAAGCCACCTCAAAGTTTTGGAATGGAAACCTGGCTTTTCGACTGGCAAAAGCAGCCCGCTGCTCTTCTTTGTCATAGTCTACGATTGCTACTTTCAGAGGAGACCGGCCGGCATCAAAGGAAAGCAGCCAGGCTTTCCAAAAAACTTCAGACCGCTCATTGAAATTGAAAGTCTCTTTTGGTGGGAAATTGGTATGCGCCCAGGGAATACGGGCGTCCTTGTTGTAGAAAACACCTTCATTGGTAATGCGAAGGATAATATGCTTTTCCAGTTTGCCCATTATTCAAATGTACTCAATCTCAGAACAAAAGTAATATAGCAACCAGTGGATTAGACATTTTGTTAGCTTTACAGTTCAAGTATAATTTATGACACGGCGAGAAGTAGAGGATCTTCTAAAAGATATGGAGTCGGACCGCATTGAGCGTACAATAAGCTTTCGGGAAGACAAGCTTGGTCCGGTGGTGTGTGCGTTTGCCAACGATCTGCCAGGATCAGGAAAGGCTGGCTACCTCTTGTTGGGCGTCAAGGACGATGGTCGCCTAGCTGGACTGAATATTGGTGATGCGGAGTTGCAAAAAATCGGCGATGTTCGCCAAAATGGTAATGTGCTACCCCCGCCACAATTAATGGTCAGCCCTGTTTTTCACTTTGATGAAGGAGATGTAGTTGTCGTCAAGGTTGATCCTGCCGATTTTCCACCCGTTCGTTACAAAGGTAGGGTCTACATCCGGGTTGGCCCCCGTAAAGGAGTAGCGATGGAGCAAGAAGAACGCCGTCTGATCGAAAAGCGAATTGCACATGCCTGTACCTTTGACGAAGAACCTCAACTACGTCAACCGTTTCAATTTTGGCATTTTCAACGCGCAGAAAGAGTTAGCAAAGAACGGCAATCCTCCTGCTGAATTCGATCTGAGCTTGCAAACCAAGTTCAAAGTGACGATATGGATTAATCGAAGTTGGTAAGCCGAAAAAAGAGACCTACCCCTTCATCACCTCCTGAAGTTTGTACAACAGCTCCACCCGGTTGTGCACATCGAATTTGCCATACATATTTTTTAGATGGAACTTCACCGTATTGATGCTGATAAAAAGGGCATCTGCTGTGGCTTGTGCATTTTTGCCTTTGTAGATGCACGAAAGGACCTCTTGCTCCCGGCGGCTTAATGGGGCAGGGAGGGTGTTGTTGATGCGCTCCAGGTCCAGCTCCGGTGCCAGGGTTTTGGTGCGTTGCGACCAGGCGATTTCTATCGTGGAGTACAGTTGCTCCCCGGTGAAGGGCTTGACGATGTACCCCAGAGGAGTAGTCTCCTTGACTCTCGCCAGGGTGCCGGCATCTGCGTAGGAGGTCAGAAAGATAAACGGGGTGGCATACTTTTCCCGCAGGTAGGCGGCGATGTCCAGCCCGCTGATTTGATCCTCCAGGTTGATATCGAGCAAAACCAGCTGCGGGCGCTCCGACTCAATAAGCGTAAGGGCGGGGCCACCCCGGTGCGCGATACCGCAGACTTCATAGCCGTTGAGCTGGCAAAGGTCGGCAATATCCTCTGCAATGAGGGGCTCGTCTTCCACAATCAATATCCGAAGTTGGTCTTGCATAGGCGATACAGGGTTGCGGTACGGCGTTTACAATATTGAAATGCCCGGTTCCAAATATACGGTTTCGGATGAAGTTGCCGGATTATAGCTGTGGAGGTTCTCGCCTGCTCCTGTTCACGGATCAGTGTGTCCACTTCCTGCCAGTTGTTTTCCAGTTCGGACAGTAACAGTTGCTCCAGGGGGTCGGGTGATCGTTGCATACTTTAGGGGGTTATGAAGTCCAGTACCTGCCGCCGCACGGTATCGCAGCGCAGGTTGTGCCCTAGCCCGCTTGTAATGATGGGCTTTACATGGGGCAGGGCATTCAGGATCGCTTTGGTCTCCTGATGGGGCACGACAATGTCTTTTTCATCGGCGACCAGCAGGGTACTGGGCGGGCCAAGCTGTTGCAGATGCTCAATGAGGCAAAAGTAGCTCAAGGGTTTGCCGGCATAATTGGGAATCCACGCCCGCGTATCCGAGAGCACGGTTTCCGAGACGCCCAGGCAGCGGGCGAATTTGCTCATCAGCGCATCGCAATTGGAGAAGGTGCTCATGAGCACAAACTTCCCAATACGGACTTCTCTTGCTTGCTCACTCGCACTGATCACCCCGGCCAGGCTGCCCATGGAGTGCGCCAGAACGGCATGCCAATGCAAACGCGAACGGATGAGCTGACCGGCGCAGCGGATGTAGTCCGGCACTGACAGAAAACGCCCGGGCGATTGTCCGTGGCTGGGCGCATCCATCACCACAGCCTGATAGCCTGCCCGGCATAGTTCCTGTACGTAGGGTGCCCAGCGCGCGCCGTTGCTGCACCAGCCGTGAAGTAGTAATACAGCCGGCCCCTGCCCAAAGGTGTAGGTGTAAAACCGGTGCTTGCCACAGCGGTGCTCCTGCTGTTGCCCACTTTCGTAAAATGCCCGGTCGGCAGCCCTGACTGGCCGGCGGACCGCCACCGAAAGGGCACCCATTGTCAGCCGGCAGCCCGCCTTGGCGTGCACCTGATGCACCGTATTGATGACCTGCCCCACCCGGTGAATGTAGGGTGGGAAAAAGCGAGCCGCCATAAGTTGGGTATTATCGGTAGCAGGTAACTGACCGGACGCGCCGGCCGGCAGCAGCTGATTGGTGGATAGGGATGTAGTCGTCGTTTTCATTGGATGGGTCGAATTAGATGTAGTGCAATTCTGCTGTTGGTCTTGAAGTGCCCGAAAAAGCTCTGCCCGGATCCGCCGAGCCAGCCACCGCTAAGCTCCGCCCGCAGCGGTGCCCAGGCTTTGCAGATCAGCCGGGGCTCAAGGTAAAAGCCTTCCGCCCGGAACTCGGCCACTGCCCTCAGGGCGGCTGACCAGTTGTAGTTGATTTGCAATTCAGTATCTATCAGCAGCGCAGTTTGAAAAATATGATCGATCTCGGTGGGCGCGTATGTTCCACTTTGGTGCGGAAAGACCTGTAGGAACTGCGCGACCAGCCTCAGCTGCCGTTCCGGATGCTCAAAGGCCCAGAAGCGGTCAGCCCCGAAGGAGCAGAAGGTGTAGCGGTCGGGGGTGATTTCACCGGTCTCGCCGATGCGTTTGCTGTCCACAAAAGCCGCTTCTCCCCAAAGGTTCCACTCGCCGGCCCAGGTGCTCAAATTCAGGGCACTGATCATCATAGGCTCGAAGTGGAGCTGCACCTGATAAGGGACTGGGCGGGTATTACTTGTCCGGAGCTGTATTTGGCTCAGCGGAATATCATTGTTGCCATACAGCCAGCTGCCGCGCAGCTGCACCCGCCCCACTTCCGTGGAAAGGCTGCCGCTGAGCAGGGGCAGGCGTTTTTGGTAATGCGAAGTTGCGCCTTCGTAGGCCATTGCCGCTTCTCCACCCGGTACAGCCATGCGTTGGGGCAGATTTATCCAGCGGTTGTCTTCCAGGTAAAGGCGGGAGCGGTTATCGGGATGGAAAGCCCGCAGCATAAACTCCGTACGCCCTTTGCTGTAGCGTGCTTCCAGCCCCCAAAGCCCCAGCCGCTCTTCTTTCGTGTCGAGCACATCGTAGTAGTCATAGCGGTTGGCGAGGTCCATGGCGCTGAACCCGGTGAGTGCGCCCCACTTGACCGTTTGCTTGCCGGCTTTGAGGAAGTAATGCCCCCGACGGTAGTACACGTATGCCTCATTGGCCCACAGGCGGTTGCGGCGGCTTTCATCCAGGTTGGCATTGGCGATCACCACTGTCCGCCCTTTCCAGTATTTGCCGTAGCTCACTTCGCCTTCCAGCTCTGCCCGGGCTTCCCCCTGCCAGCGGTAAAGGCCAGCGGGGTTCTGCCCGGGATGATACCGGCTTAGTACCCTGGCCTGCCCGTGAAGTGCGGTGGACCAGTTGTTGTCGGCTTCCTGGGCAACGGTGGTCGCCGCAATTCCGGAAAGGTATAACCCCAGCAGGGTTTTAAGTAAGTTTTTTAGGTGCCTCACGGATTAACGGGTTTCCATCCAGGTCGTAGAAAACATGGCCGCATCTACGCCAGCATTGATCGCAAAGCCGCTGTACTGCACCTTTGTGGTATTGCCCGTCTGTACATTCTCCATTTTGATCTGATGTGCCCGGTGATGCCCGCCTGAGCCGACCGGCCGGATATCTGTGGCGGTGTAGGTTTTCAGGTGTTCTCCTTTGTGCCCATAAAAGCGGGTCTGCACCATCAGGTGAGTGGCTTGGTCAATCCACAACAACCGTTTGCCGTATTGGGTACGCAGGCCTTCGCGGGGCAGCGCTTCGAGCTTGTAGACTGGTCGGCCGTTGATGGTTTCTTCCCCCAGCAGGGTATACTGATAGTCGTCGATGGGTTCTGAAAGGTGGCCGGAGAGGTCTTCGTAGGTGATCTCCGTGCCCATAAACCGGTCGGACTTTTTGCTGGGCGAAATGCGCTTACTCATGCGAAGGGCAGGCAGGTAAAGCCATTGCTCGTCATCTTTGCGCTCCTGCTGAATCGTTAGCGTTGCCGTGCCAGCCACGTCCTGCGGGTCTGTAAATTCCAGCAGCAGGTTGTAGGTGTAGTCGCCCTTGTCGGTGCGCAGGATGTACTGCTGCAGGGTCCGGGTCTGTTTTCTGCCCGACTTGCTAATATTGGTGTACGTCAGCTGCCCGGTGAGGTCCTGCACAGCGGTAGCCTGACGGTGGGCTTCCATGATGGCCGCAACATCGGGCAGTACAGGTGTGGAAAACAGGGTTACAATCAAAGTGAATGCCAAAATCATCGTATCGAATTTTTGGGGATTGAAAAATGAGGTTATACTCGGAACGGAGAGGTTTGGGCGTTAGGCACAAACCCGACGCACGAGTATATGCCGACACGAAGTCATGTTTGGTCCCAAACTACTTCGTCGTTGGTTTATGCAAATTCTGGGGTAGCCAGTTGCCGTTCTTTTTGCGTAAGCATGACCGGGTACAGCACCATGGTATTCAGAAATATGAGCAGCATAGACAGGGCCAGCAGCCAGCCAAAGTGCTGTACCGGCAGGAAGCCCGAGAACGACAGCACGCTGAAACCAGCGATATTGGAAGCGGCATCGTAAGCAATGGCCTGCCCGGTGTGGAGGCTGTTATGGGTGATGGCTGCATCTGCCGGCATTTCCTCCCGGTCGCGGAAGTAGCCCACCAGGTAGTGCACGGCAAAATCCACGCCTATACCCACAATCATGGCGGTAAGCAGGGCAGTGCTAATGCCCAGCCGTATGCCGATTACGCCCATCAGCCCGAAGACCATTAGCAGGGAAACAGTAATGGGCAGCAATGCCATCAGGCTCTTGGGCAGGGACCGGAAAATGATCAGGCAGCTGAGAAAAACGATCAGCAGGGCCAGGATGATATTCTGTACCTTCCCCTCCACGATGTAGGTGCCGAGGGCAATGCGGTGCATGACATCTCCGCCAAATGTCAGAGGGGCATTCCCTCCCGGAAAAAAGCGGGCCGCATCACGCTGTATATCTTCGTAAAGCGCCTGATGCACTTCGGGGTCTGAGGATTTCAGGAAGACCTGAATGCGGGCCTGATTATCGTCTTCGGAGCGCAGTGCAAAGACCTCGCCCGGGGTGGCTGACATCTCGTGCAGCATCAGGTACTGTGCAATTTCGGAGCTGCCGGGCAAGGCACCGGTTTCCCCGTTGAGGTTTGCGCTCAGGTGATGTACCACATCCCGGTAGGAGTAGGTATGCCCGACTGCTTCGTAATCCATGAGGTAATCCTGAAAGCCGTTCAAGTTACGGAAAAAGGCTTCATCTTTAATGCCGCCGTAGGCCGTGGCATCCACCACGATATCCATGGTGCGTACCCCGCTGAGTTTGTCGTTAAAAGTTTCCGCCGCAACACGCCCCTGATGGGATTTGGGGAAGAACTTCAGGTAGTCATCCCCGATTTTCACCTGCCCGATGAAGTAAACCGCACCGGCAATGAGCAGTAAATAGGCCACTGTAATAGCGCGCCCGTGCCCCTGTGCCATTTGCGTAAGCGAACGCAGGAAGCGCTGCAGCCCGGCTGATTGATAAGCTTTGCCCGCCGGCGGCTTCAGCAGTGCGCATACTGCCGGCAGAAAAGTCAGGCAAATCACCGTGGCTAATAAAAAGCCAACGGAGCCGATAATACCAAACTCCCGCAGGGAGGTGATTTTGAAAATCAGGAGGCTGGCGGAGCCCAGAGCTGAAGTCAGCCCGGTAATCAGTATAGGCAATCCGATTTTCTGCAGGGTGGCTTCCGCCAAAGCAGGGCCGGTACTGTGCTGATCCGCCAGCCGGTAGTAAGCATTCATGAAGTGGATGGCGTAGGAAGAGGCCACCGCTACCATTATGACAGGCAGGGCATTGGAGACCACGGTGACCGGCAGCCCGGCGTAGCCCATGAAACCCATCGTCCACAGTATGCTCATGATCACCATGCCGACCGGCAGCAGTACGCCCGGCAGCCGCCGGAAGGAAATAT
Organism: uncultured Phaeodactylibacter sp.; assembly: GCA_964575505.1. GTDB lineage: Bacteria > Bacteroidota > Bacteroidia > Chitinophagales > Saprospiraceae > Phaeodactylibacter. The sequence continues at coordinate 85,483 of CAZNSK010000003.1, read as the reverse complement.
AAAAACCAATGAAGATCAGCACAATGGCAATGGGTATGAAGCGGCGGGAATCGCCACTGATTCCACGCTGCACATCTTCTACCAGAACCGGCGCTCCGGTAATATGGATGCGTTCCGGGCCCGCATAGTGATCCGCGAGCTCCGAAACAGCATCATACACCGTACCTCCCTCGAAGCCCTCTTCAAGGGCAGCTGCAATAACCGTGAGGGATTCGTCGGCACTAACCAGCCGGTCAAGGACCATGGCATTGCCTGCCACATCTGCTTTGAGTTGCTGCCAGGCTGCTTCATCGGCCGGCAGCTTATCCAGAAAGCCGCCGGTCTCCAGCCCCCAGTCCCGCTGACTGACGTTGGAGAGGGTAGCCAGGCTTACGATTTCATCAGAAAGCACGTGAGGCACCTTCGCCAGCTCATTGGATATATCGATGATCTTTTGGGCGGCCTCCGGGGTATATACGGATTCGGTTTCGAGCCCGATCAGCACGATGCTTCGTTCTCCGAATGTTGCTTTGGCGGCTTCAATGCCCTGATTGATGGGGCCATCGGCGGGAAGTTCACCGTCGAAGCTGTTGCGGGTTTCCAATCGGCTCAGCCCCCCGGCCATGAGCAGGGTGATGGCGAACAGTGCCAGTAAGGTCGTCTTTGGACGGGTGTAACTCAATTGCAGAAGTGGTTGGAATATATGCATTGTTTTGAGTGTAAAAGGTTTGGTATCAGAATACGTCTGCAAGCTACAGGGATATCCCCAGCAGGAAGCTACCCGTTCGGATAGTTTTGAGGGCAGGGTGTGCAAGCTGGGGAGATATGCCCTATCTTCATGGGGTAATTTTGATTTTCAATCCCCTTTTTGATCCGGAAACTGACCTTAGATGAAAAGACAATTCCTTCTGATGCTTTGCCTCGCTGTTATGGCTGTTTTACACGCCCAAAAAAGCGAAGTACAGCTTGCTATTGATTCGTTATTGGATGTAGCCTGGGCGCAGGCCCGGTCTCAGCCCGGAGAAAGCTTGCGCATCCTTGGGGATATCGAAAGCTTTTATACAGCAGACAGTAGCCGCTACAAAGAGGATGTGGTTTGGTACTATTACGGTATCTTCAATAAAAACCTGAACCGGTTTGAAGAGAGCGAGGCATATTTCAACCGGTATGAGGCTTTTCACCGGGCTGCCAAACACCCGCGGTTGGTGGCTGCCGTCAATATGGCCAAGGCCAATTTGTATTCTGATATGGGGGATTTTGCCCACAGTATGGAGGCCGTTATAGATGCCTACCGCGCTTACGAGTCTGTACAGGATACCGCCGGCATGCTGGTTACCGGCAACAAGCTGGGCGCCCTGTACACCGAAGCCGACCGTATGGAGGACGCCATTATCAAGTTAAGTGAAACTTTGGAGCTGGCCCGGTCCTCAGGCAATCAGGTGCAGGAGCAAATTGCTTATACCAACCTGGGGGTCGCTTATGAGAATAAGAAGGATTTGGCAGCAGCTTATACCCACTACGAACGGGCCTACCAAATCGGCGAGGACAAGGAGGGCGACTACGACAAAGTCCTCAACCGCTACAATATGGCGCACATTCTCACCCAAATGGACAAGTGGGAAGCTGCTGCGCCCTACGCTGAAGCCTGCGCCCGCCTCGCTGATTCCATCAATGTACCGGACCTGAGTGCGGCCAGCCGCCGCCTGCTGGCTGATTTTCTGATTGAGGAGGGGCAGTACGAACGCGGCATTAGCATGTTGTTGCCACAAACGGATACTGCCTATTCCATGGGGCTGAAAGACCGGGCTGAGGCCTACGAACTGCTGGTCAAAGCCTATCGGCAGACCGGGGACTACCGCCGTGGCTTCGAAGCGCTGGAGCAATTCAAAACCCTAAGCGACAGCGTCACGGGCATAGAGCGGCTCAACCGCATTAATGAATTGTCTGCGCAGTACGAGACGGAAAAAAAGCAGCAGCAAATTGCCATGCTTGACCTGGAGAACCAAACCGCCAAAGCTGTCATCAGCCAGAAAAACCGGACGATTACCATTGGGATTGTCGGCTTAGTGCTTATCACCGGGCTGAGTATCTTCCTCTATGGGCTGTACCGCAAGTACCGCCGTCAGCAGGAGCAACTGGCGGTTGCGCTGGAAGAGAAAGAGTACCTCATTAAGGAAATCCACCACCGCGTAAAAAACAACCTTCAAATCATCTCCAGCCTCCTGCAGTTGCAGGCCCGCTACATTGAGGAGCCCTCCGCACTTGAAGCCCTGAGCGATGGGGAAAACCGGGTGCGCTCTATGTCGATCATCCACCACCATCTGTATACCGGAGAAAACCTGAGTCAGGTCAACCTGCCGGAGTATATTGCTAATCTCTGCAGCAACCTGGAGGCTTCCTACCGGCCCGGCGACAAGACCATAGCGCTGCACCAGGAAGTGCCCAACCTATTGCTGGATGTCTCTGTGATGATCCCCCTCGGCCTGATTCTCAATGAACTCCTGACTAATGCTTACAAGTATGCCTTCGAGGGATTACAAAAGGGTAATATCTGGGTCAGCATTGAAGAAACCGGCGGCCGCCTGCTCGTTGAAGTGAAGGATGATGGTGTGGGCATGCACCCGGAAACGGTTCAGAAAGGCTTTGGTTCCCGCCTTATCCGGGCTTTTTTGCGGAAACTGGAAGCGGAGATGGAAAGCAGTCAGCCGGAGAAAGGCACCGCCATTCGGATTCTGATCCCCAATTATATCCGGAACAGCGCCTTGCAGCAAACGGGTTAATGTAGATTGGAATCTGGCCATTTAATTAATCCAACAGGTTTGTTTTCTGAAGAATTCGGCTATTTTTACACATGTAGCCCAACAAAAACGCGCACAATCTAGTGGAGTGTTTCAGAAATGACTAACCGAAGAAACCCAGTAAAACCAGGGCGCCCAAGCGTGAAATACGCTGTGCTATTTCGGACTAGTCGCACTAGTGGATTGAGCCGTAAATATTTGACAGTTAAAGACCAGGCACTACAGAAGGCTTGAGCATGAAAAGACTATCAAATAATTCGGTCTAGTCGCACTAGAAGCAAACTTCAATCGGTATGAATCTCAGTTGGAAAAAAGGTATGTTTTCTTCAGCCATCGCTGCGGGCAATTAATGCCCATCGGGGTTCTTAAGGTATATAGGCAACGAAGTGCTGCCCAAATCATTCGAAAGCCTTTTTTGCTGGCTATTCTCAATTTATAACTAAAAAGTTAAAGTAATGGCAAAAGCAAAACTAACCGATCTGTCAAAAGAAGAATTAACGAAGAAAGAAAAAGGCCTGAAAACGATGATCGGTATTTTTATCCCAATTATTGTTGCGCTATTTTATTCCGTCACCCGGGATTATACGAATGGAGAAGACTTAAATTGGCCCATCCTGATTATCGCTATTTGCTCGCTAGCCGGCCCCCTGACTTATTACTCCGAATTGAAAGCGGTTCGGGAGGAGCTGCTGGCGAGAAGCTGAACCGGTAATGGCTTTGCATTTCGCAGCGGTTGGCCGGAAGGGGCCATCCCGCCATTTTCTTATCTTATGCCCGCTGCACCCATAAACCGCAGAGATAAATGGCAAACACGGACACGTACCGCACTCCTCTTGAGGAGCTTTTGGCCCGTACGGAAAAAGACGGCACCGACCGGCAATTTTTGATTGAGCTTATACAGTGGCTACGGCCCGCCTCTGCCGCTGCGCCCGAAGAAGCCGCCGAGAAGCTCAACCTCCTGATTTACACGCTTCGGGACGATGAGGGGCTGTGCAACGCCCTGCGCGACTACATCTACCGCCTGTTCGAAAGCCGCAACAGCATCCGGGCCTTCACCGAGCTCGGCGTGCAGTCCTTCCGTGGCTTTTTCAGCGAAAGCTGGCGCAAGCTGAGCTATAAATTCCTGCCGCCTGCTTACCCGGAAAACGGCCTGATGCAGGACCTGTACTATATTTTCCGCAAACGCAAAGATTACCGCTGGGTAGAGCACATCCCCGCAGAAAAGTGGGCAGAGCTGTTCGCCACCCTCGGCTACCGGGAGCCGCACGAGTTGCCGCCCGGGCATCCCGCCCTGCTGCAGCTGCTGAACTGCATACTGGTCCTTTCCCAGCGCATCACCGCGATCGGGCTGGAGCCGGAAATCGTCGGGAAAATGCCGGAAATTGAGCTGTTTGATTCGCCCTTTATGGTGCAGTCCCGCGAGATCAGCGAGTACCTCAAGCACTTTGACGAGCCCGATTTCGAAAGGACTACGGAAAACGACGACTACCGGCATATCACCGTCATGCTGACACAGTGTGAGGATTACATTCAGCAGATCCGCAAGGGCAAGAGCAAGTTTGGCACCAGCCTCTCGCTCTCGCAGTCCATCATCCAGCTTACGCAAAACATACAGCGGCTGCGTATTTTCCTGAAGCTCATCCACGCTACCCCGGAACCTGCCTTTGAAGACGAAGCCCGCTTCTTTCAGCAACTGATCCGGGCCGAGAACAAAAAATACAGCCTGCGGCAGCACTTCAACCAAAACCTCCGTTACCTGGCCTTCCAGATTACGGAGCATACGGGCAAAAAGGGAGAATACTACATCACGAGCACCCGCTCAGAATACTGGAAGATGTTCCGCTCTGCCCTGGGCGGCGGCTTCATCGTAGGTTTTTTGGCCATCATCAAGACGGTGATTTCCAGTCAGGCGCTATCCCTGTTCAGCCGAGCCTTCCAGTACAGCATGAACTACTCCCTGGGGTTCATTCTGATCCAGTTCACCCACTCTACCCTGGCAACCAAGCAGCCGGCGATGACGGCCTCCAAGGTGGCGGCTGCGCTGGACATCAGCAAAGTGCGGGAGGAGAATATGAAAAACCTGGTCGAGATGATCGTCCAGCTGTGGAGGACGCAGACCGTCGCTTTCGCGGGGAATATCCTGTTTGCCTTCCCGGTTGCATACGCGGTAGCCTGGGGTGTCGAATACGCGAGCGGCACCCCATTTGCTTCCGGTTCTAAGGTGGAAAAAATCATCCACGACTTGCACCCGGTTGACAGCCTAGCGCTGTTTCACGCAGCCATTGCCGGTGTCTTCCTCTTCCTGGCCGGGCTGATTTCCGGCTACTACGACAACCGCAATGTCTACAGCAAAATACCCCGCCGCATCCGGGAGCACCGTCGGCTGCAGGGCATCTTTTCGCCGCACTGGCTGGACGGTATCGCCACTTACGTGGAAAACAACCTGGGGGCGCTGGCCGGCAATTTCTTCCTCGGCATCTTTCTGGGCTCCATGGGGCCGGTCGGTTACTTCCTGGGGCTGCCGCTCGATATCCGGCACGTGACTTTCGCCTCGGGCAACTTCGGCATTGCGCTGGCGGGTATGGAAGCCCCTTTCGATACGGCTGTCCTCCTCTGGTCGTTGCTGGGCATCGCGCTCATTGGCCTGGTCAACTTCATCGTCAGCTACGGGCTCACCACCGCTATGGCGATGAAATCCCGGAATGTCGACTTCAAAGGCACCCGCTTGCTGCTCCGGCTGTTGCTGCAGCGCTTTTTCTCCCGCCCGCAGGATTTCTTTTGGGCACCCAAAGAGCAGCCGCCGCCGGAAACGGATGAAGCGGATATGAAGCCTCTAAAAGATAAGGCGGATGATGTTCCGGGCGAGGGGCAAAACCGTTCCGGTGAGCAAGCCGGAAAATGACGGCTTCGCAAGGCAGAGCGTTGCCCGCACAACTTTTCATTCTTACCACGGTCCAGGGTGCGCCAGCTTTTACTATCTTGACCGCCATGAGCAAGATTGAGATCCGAACGGTAAATGTCACCCAGTACCTGCAACCGCTGCGCGAAGGCGGCTCGCTGCCGGCCATTGTGCGGGCAGACGATGACTTTCTTTACGTGCTGAAGTTCCGCGGTGCCGGGCAGGGCAAGAAAGCCCTGATCGCCGAGCTGCTGGGTGGGCTGTTGGCGCAGGCTATCGGCCTGAAAGTGCCCGAGCTGGTGTTTATGCACCTCGATGATTCCTTCAGCAAAACGGAGCCCGACGAAGAAATCCAGGATTTACTAAAATTCAGCGTGGGGCTCAACCTGGGGCTGCACTTCCTTTCCGGGGCAATCACCTACGATCCGCTGGTGCCGGTAGGGGACCCGCTCACCGTTTCGAAAGTCGTATTGCTCGACAGCATCATCACCAACATCGACCGCACGCCCAAGAATACCAATCTGTTGAACTGGAACAAGGAGCTTTGGCTGATCGACCACGGGGCCAGCCTGTACTTCCACCACAACTGGAAAAACTGGCAGGCGCACCTCGGCCGTACGTTCCCCGGCATTAAGGATCACGTTTTGCTGGAAAGAGCCACGCAACTGCCGGAAGCTTCCCTGGAGATTCAGCAAGCGCTGAGCAAGGATAAGATTCGCGAGGTCGTGGCCCAAATCCCGGAGGAATGGCTGCTCGAGGAATCCAACCCGATGGCACCGGATGCAATCAGGGCTGCCTACCAGGAGTTTCTGAGCAGCAAGCTCGGCCGGATTGACTCACTCGTTAAAGAAGCCTCCGATGCAAGATAAAGTAACCTACGAATTTGCGGTCATCCGGCTGGTGCCGAAGGTGGAACGGGAAGAGTTTCTGAATATCGGGGTCATTGTTTTTTCAAAGCGGAAAAAGTACCTCGAAATGAAGTACGAGATCGACGAAAACCGCATCCGGTCCTTTTCCCCCTCGGTCGACATTGAACAGGTACGCAACTACCTGGAAGCCTGGCAGCGGATCTGCAAAGGCGGAGCAGAAGCCGGCCATATCGGGCAACTTGATATCGCCATGCGGTTCCGGTGGCTGACTGCGCCCAAGAGTACGATCATTCAGTGCTCTTGGGTGCATCCCGGGCTGTGCGAGGCGCCCGGGGAGGTGCTGGAGGAGCTGTTTAGTGCTCACGTCCTGCATTGACCAAGCGGCATGATGACGCTACAACTATAAGGATGCGGGCCGTATTCGGGAACGTCTTCCTCACATGGTTGCTTTGCCTGGCTTCAGCAGCGTATTGACCAGCATGAAGCCTGAATAAACCTCAAGCATCGCTGCAATCGATACCTGCACCATATTGACGCCGGTGGCTTACCGGCTTTGCCTTGATTTTTTTTGGTGCTTGGCGGTGGTTTTTTGTGGTGGGTTTCGTACATTGTTGGGGCGGGTCAGTTGCGGTGCTTGGAAGGGTGGGGGCGAAGGTATGTAGGTGTGTGTAAACGTTTGTATGCGAGTACAAATGGATGCGGGGTACGTATATAAGCGATTGTGCGACAAAAATCAAAAATCAGACTTGCATAAACAATATTTCATGAGAAATTTAATAGTACTTTTCTTTTTGATCTACTCTAATCTTATTCTTTCACAATCATTTACCCTATCCTAAAATTCTCAATTACTCGAAAGGGTAATAAGAGGTTCTGTTAAGTTTGCTGACATAGATGGGGACAATGATCTTGATTTACTCATAACTGGCAGAGATACTAATTTGTTAAGAGCGACAAGGCTGTACAAAAATGATGGATCGGGGACCTTTAGTTTAGACCAGCAATCTAGTTTAGTTCCAGTTGATTTAAGTTCTGTTGCATTTGCTGATATAGACAATGACCAAGACCTTCTAATTACAGGCCGGGATGTTTTTGATGGCAAAGTATCAAAACTCTATGAAAATAATGGGTCTGGAGCCTTTACCGAAGTTTCAAGTCCTTTTGAAGGTGTGCTTTTTGGATCAGTGGCATTTACAGATGTGGATGGAGATGACGATCAAGATGTTTTCATAACAGGAGAAAATTCATGGAACGAAAGGGTTTCAAAACTATACATCAATGACGGAAATGGAGTATTTGAGGAATCAAGTGATAACTTTTTTGATGGAGTTCGATTAGACTCAATTGCATTTGCTGATATTGATGGGGATAATGATCAAGATTTACTAATCACCGGTCAGAACTCATCTGATGAAAGAATCTCGAAATTATACAGGAACGATGGTTCAGGAATTTTCAACGAAATTTCAAGCCCTTTTGAAGGTGTCTATTTTGGGTCTGTGGGATTTGCCGATATAGACGGAGATAATGATAATGATATTCTAATCACGGGGTCAAATATATTGGTTTGCCCCCCTATTAGTCGACTTTAAAGATAGTCGCTTTTACGCTTCTTTACTAAAATGTCCAGTGGTGTGCCCATTGAGTTAAACAAAAAGCCAAATAGCGCGAAAATATCAATAATTATGAACTCCCCCTGTACGTACCTTAACCCTTTATAGCCGCTTCCTCAAACTATGTCGTCTGGCGCTACATCACCCTGGCGCTATACGAAAAAAGCCCAAGCGCATGCGCACTTGAGCTTCTTTCTGAGTAGCCCCACCAGGACTCGAACCTGGATCTTAGGTTCCGGAAACCTACATACTATCCCTTGTACTATGGGGCCAACCTAAGGGGTCGCGCAGTAATAAGTTACCTAGAATAGGCGAAGTTATTTTGTGCGCTAACAAGGCAAAAAACGTAACCATCCGTACGGACGGTGAGGCTTTTTAACGCAGTTAGCGTGCAAAAGAACGAGTCTAAATCGGTAAGTTATTGTTGCGCGACCCCTAAATCTTAAAAATCGCTTCCTTTCGAAGCGGCTGCAAATATAAGAAAGGAGTAGACAAAACACAAGCTCCATCTTTAAAATTCCGTCTGGCATAACATTTTTGTACTGGGGCGTTTAAATAGGTAAAATACCTGCATGAGAATCCTGCTTTTAACTGGACTAATGGCTTTCACCCTTCACCTGAATGCACAATTGGGGCTAACCGGCAGCGCTCTTTTTAATGAAGCGTCAGGCTGGACTTATCCGATTGCTATTACCGGTGCAACGAGCCCGCTTGGAAACGGATGGGCAGTCGGTGTCGATTACTGGATCCCACTGGGACAAACACGTATCGACCTTTTGCCGGAACTGAACTTTGGGCGGTCTGAGCAAACACTGGAATTCGCCGGAATCCCCCACGAGTTCACCCAAAATGCTTTTAACTTTTATTTGAATACTAACTTCTACATACTGGACCTCGAGGGGGACTGCGACTGCCCTACCTTTTCTAAATCCGGGGACTTTTTTCAAAAAGGCTTTTTCCTTCAGGTCTCCCCCGGAGTTTCTTATTTTCAGTATGCTATTCAAACGCAGGAATCTACATCTGTGAATATTGAAGATAATGCACTGGCTTTTAGTATAGGGGCAGGCGCTGGACTGGACATCGGACTGTCGGATGTCCTTACCCTGACCCCTATGGCCGGCTTCCGATATTACTTCTCTTCCGAATGGGCGGGATTAGAAGCGGTTTTTCCCTCACCTGAAGGATTACCCATTCAAACTGAAAGCAGTATTGAACAGCTTTGGGCCGGGCTACGGTTGGGTATCCGGCTCGATCAGCGGTAGTTTCCGGCGCTTAGCTTTTTGATGGAATAATGGCGTGCGCTCGGAGGCGATATACACCGTATTGGACCCTGTGAAATCTACAGCCTCGTACTGCGTGGGCATTAGGCAACGGGCGCCACGCTTGCGCTGCATCTCACCACCAAGGAAGTCAGTTCCTTTGAAGTCCCGAAAAACAAAGAGGTCGGCGGGAGTTAGCGGGAAAAAACCCAGCAGCATTTTAAACCGATATGCCAACAGGACCACCGTCCGGCCATCCTCACTTATTGCGGCGGCCGTCACGACCCGCTTGGGCAACTCAATCTGCCCCCGGAGGTTGACCGTGTAGGTGCCGGGCTGTGCCGGCAGGCTGTAGTGCTTGGTGATGTAGCTGCCGCTCGATTTATCTTTGGAGAATAGATGCAGGCTGTCCTGGTAAAAAAAGAAGCCTTCCATATCAAATTGCCATTCATCCCGGGGTGGCGGGAAAGCAGTTTGGTCAGGGTAGGAAAACCGGATGCTGTCGAGCCCGCCCGCTTGCCCCAGGATGTAAATGCAAAGGTCTTGCCGGCGGTTGGCGTTATTGCCGAAATCGCCAATAAACAGGCGGCCGTCCGGTGCAGCGGTAAGGTCTTCCCAATCCCGGTTTAGGCTGCCCGCCACGGCGTAGCTTTCCAGCAGCGCCCCTCCCCCATCGGTACGATACAGTTCGGCGGCGTTCCCGCTGTCATTAAGCCACCACAGGCTGTCCGGGCTGGCTAGATAGGCGCCGGATACCTCGTTGAGTACCTTCGGTAGTTTAAATTTATTACTAGCAAGAAAATTCTGACTGAGTAACGGAAAACACAAAAAAAGTAAAACAGCAATGAAGAAGCAGCGCATAGTACCGCGGGTTTGGTGAACCGCTAAGGTACAACGCTTGCTGTAGATGCCCGTCATGTAAAGCCCAGCTTAGCCCAATCCTGCCAACAGCACACGCCCGGGCCGGGTGCAGCAGCCCCGCCCAATTTCGTAAGGAAGTTCACTGCAAATCCTTATCAACCAACACCTTAGCCCTTCGTATGCCCCTTAACAAACCGTAGCACTCTCCCTTTTTAATTCGCATTTGCCTACTGCCCCCTTTACATTTGAAATCCTTGGCCGTAACGTAGCACTGAGCGGTTGCGGCCCGCCCGGGTTGCTTGATCGTATTTTCAAGCTGGAGCCCGCTAACGGGTCCCGGCATTTACGGCTCAATCCGCTAGATTGTTTTACCGGGGCCCGGTTGATCCTTACAAGCCCCACCCGGCACTGCCGGTGTGCTCCGGCTTGTTTTTTTAACTCTAATTGAAAGATGGCAGGACTCAATAAATACAGCAAAGAACTAACCCAGGATGACACCCGACCCGGCGCGCAGGCCATGCTTTACGCCCTAGGACTGACGGATGCGGATATGCAAAAGGCGCAGGTAGGCATCGCCAGCACCGGCTGGGAAGGCAACCCCTGCAATATGCACCTCAATGACCTGGCTGCGGAAATCAAGGGCGGCGTCAGCGGGGAAGGGCTGCTGGGGCTGATTTTCCACACCATTGGGGTCAGCGACGGCATGTCGATGGGTACCGATGGCATGCGTTTTTCCCTGCCCTCCCGCGATATCATCGCCGATTCTATCGAGACCGTCGCTTCGGCACAGTGGTACGACGCAGTGGTGCCGGTCGTGGGCTGCGACAAAAACATGCCGGGGGCAATGATCGCCCTGGCCCGCCTCAACCGGCCCGGGTTGGTCGTATACGGCGGCACGATTGCCCCGGGTTGCCACAACGACCAAAAGCTGGATATCGTCTCCGCCTTCGAAGCCTACGGCCAGCGTATTGCGGGCACCATCAAGGAGGCGGACTTCAAAGCCGTTATTAAAAATGCCTGCCCCGGCCCCGGCGCCTGCGGCGGCATGTATACAGCTAACACTATGGCATCTGCTATAGAAGCGATGGGCATGAGCCTGCCCTACAATTCCAGTATACCGGCGGAGAGCATGGAAAAACAAGCGGAATGCCACAAAGTCGGCGCAGCTGTCCACCACTTGCTGCGCGAAGATATCAAGCCGAGCGACATCATGACCCGCCGGGCCTTTGAGAATGCGGTCACCCTGATCACCGCCCTGGGCGGTTCCACCAATGCCGTCCTCCACATGATCGCCATCGCGCGGGCAGCCAAGGTAGAATTCTCCATTGACGATTTCCAGAAAATAGGCGACCGTACACCTTTCATCGCCGACCTCAAGCCCAGCGGGCAGTACGTCATGCAAGACCTCTATGAGGTGGGCGGTGTGCCCGGCGTTATGAAGCTGCTGCTGGAGGAAGGCTACCTCCACGGCGACTGCCTGACCGTTACGGGCCAGACCATTGCCGAAAACCTATCCGAAATCCCAGGTCTTAAAGAAGGGCAGGAAGTCATCCGCCCGGTATCCAAGCCCATCAAGCCTACCGGCCATATCCGGATCCTCTACGGCAACCTGGCGGAACAGGGCGCAGTAGCTAAAATAACCGGCAAGGAGGGCGAGTACTTCCAGGGCACCGCTAAGGTGTTCAACAGCGAAGTCGAAGCCAATACCGCCATCAGCGAGAAAAAAATAAAGCCGGGCGATGTCGTGGTCATCCGCTACTGCGGCCCCAAAGGCGCGCCCGGCATGCCCGAAATGCTGAAGCCTACCTCGGCCATCATGGGCGAAGGCCTCGGCAAAGAGGTAGCCCTCATCACCGACGGCCGTTTCTCCGGGGGCACCCACGGATTTGTGGTGGGACATATTACACCGGAAGCACAAACCGGCGGCCTGATCGGGCTGCTTGAAGATGGCGACACCATCACCATAGATGCCGTAAACAACCGCCTCAGTGCCGACCTGAGCGAAGCGGAAATCAACCGCCGCCGCGCCGCCTGGCAACAGCCGCCCCTGCGTGCCAAGACCGGGCTGTTGCGCAAGTACGCCCATACTGTTTCCTCGGCCAGCGAAGGCTGTGTCACCGACAATTTATAGTAAACTCAACTTAAGCGACAAAGCGACCATGATGAAACAGCAAGCAACAGTAGACTATCCTAACGAAACACCGGCAAAACCGGAGGCCCTCACAGGTGCTGAAGCCATCCTGCGGTGCCTGCTCGCCGAACAGGTGGATACCATCTTCGGCTACCCCGGGGGAGCCATTATGCCAGTATACGATGCGCTCTACCATTACCAGGACCGGTTGCGGCATGTGCTGCCCCGGCACGAACAAGGGGCCATCCACGCCGCTGAAGGGTACGCCCGGGTGACGCGGCGCACCGGCGTCTGCATGGCAACTTCCGGGCCGGGCGCCACCAACCTGGTAACCGGTTTGGCCGATGCCCTGCTGGATTCTGTACCCCTGGTCTGCATTACCGGCCAGGTCTACTACCACCTCCTCGGCAGCGATGCCTTCCAGGAAACAGACGTGATCAATTGCACCATGCCGGTGACCAAATGGAATTACCAGATTACCTCGGCCAAAGAAATCCCCGAGGTGTTCGCCAAGGCCTTCTATGTGGCCAATAGCGGGCGGCCGGGCCCGGTGGTCATTGATATCACCAAAAACGCCCAGATGGAATCCCTGGATTTCTTATACAAGCCACAGGGGCCCATCCGGTCGTACAAACCCAAGCCCAAGCCTTCTACCCAGGCCCTGAATGCCGCTGCGGCCCTGATCAACGCGGCAGAACAACCCCTCATCCTGGCGGGCCATGGCATACAGATTGCCCACGGGCAGGAAGCCTTCCGGCAGTTTGTGGAAAAATCGGGCATACCCCTGGCCTGTACCATCCACGGGCTGAGCAGCATCCCCAATAGCCATCCCCTGCACATGGGCATGCTGGGCATGCACGGCAATTATGCCCCTAATGTCATGCAGAACCGCTGTGACGTCCTCATTGCCATCGGCATGCGGTTTGACGACCGCGTAACGGGCAACCTGGAGAAGTATGCTAAACAGGCCAAAGTCATCCATATTGAGATCGACCCCTCTGAAATCAATAAAAATGTCCACGCGCATGTGCCCGTGCTGGCAGATGCCAGGGAAGCGCTGGAGCAACTGCTGCCCCTGATCAAAGAAAAACAATACCCGGAGTGGGTCGCCCGATTCAAGGAGATGGACGCGGAGGAGGAAGCCAAGGTCATTCAGCACGATATGCGGCCTTCCGATGATGGCCAAATCCGGATGGGCATGGCCATACGGGAAGTATCCCGGCAAACCAAGGGGCAGGCGATTGTCGCCACAGATGTAGGCCAGCACCAAATGATGGCGGCACGCTACTACGAATACGAAAGCACCAACCAATGGGTGAGCTCCGGCGGAGCGGGTACCATGGGCTACGGCTTGCCGGCCGCCTTTGGGGCTAAGTTGGCGCAGCCCGAGCGCGAAGTGGTCGCCTTTATTGGCGATGGCGGTTTTCAAATGACCATTCAGGAGCTGGGGCTCTGCGCCCAGATGAATACCGGCGTGAAGATAGTGCTCCTCGACAATAATTTCCTGGGCATGGTCCGCCAATGGCAGGAGCTTTTCTTCGAGCGCCGCTACTCCTCGGTGGAACTGCAAAACCCGGACTTTGTCAAAATTGCGGAAGGGTTTGGCGTGCCTGGCCAAACAGTAAGCGATCCCGGCCGGCTCCATGAGGCCGTAGCCGAGATGCTGGCCCACGATGGCCCCTACCTGCTTCACGTGCGGGTGGAAAAAGAAGCCAACACTTTCCCGATGGTGCCCGCTGGCGCTGCGGTAGACGAAATTGTCCTCGAACCCTAAACCTGCGCCCCAATGGAAAAGCAACAATTTACGATAACGGTATTTACGGAGAACTACAGCGGGCTGATGTCGCGCGTGGTATCCGTGTTCAGCCGCCGCCATATCAATATCGAAAGCCTGACGACCAGCCAGTCTTCTCAGCCGGATATCCACCGGTTTACGATTGTGGTACAGGTAACAGAGGAAATGGTCAAAAAACTAGTGGCCCAGCTGGAGAAGCAGGTAGATGTGCTCAAAGCCTTCTACTATACCTCCGAAGAGGTCGTCTACCAGGAAATCGCCCTTTACAAAGTACCGACCCACGTATTCAGCAATAGCGAGAACGTGGAGCACCTCATCCGCAAGCACAACGCCCGGGTGCTGGTTATCGAACCGGAGTTCATCGTATTGGAGAAAACCGGGCACGAAGCAGAGACCACTGCTTTTTTCCACGAGCTGGAGAAAATCGGCGTCTACGAGTTTGTCCGCTCGGGCCGGGTGGCTATCGTCAAGCCGATGGAGCGCCTCAACCGTTACCTGCAGGGGCTGGAAGATGCCCAGGCCAACTAAGTCCGAGTTATTTGCTGGTGCTGCCCCGATGGGCTTAAGCGTGGGGATATGCCATCAAATAATCCGGTTTAGCCGCACTAGTGGCCATTGTCCCAGCTTGCCGCCCGTAGCTTCATCGCGCTTGCTTTTTCTTCGCCCAGGTACCGGTCGATAAGGTAGTGGGCCAGGTAGATGAGCGGGGTAAGCCCAATGGCCATGATAAATTTATAGGTATACTGAACGGTCCCCACCGCCAGGAGCTGGCTCCAGGACCAGGGCTCGACGTTGCCCACCAGTTCGGGACCAAGCTTAAAGGCAATAGCCAGTACGACAAAGCTGTCGACCAACTGTGAAACAAGCGTGGAGCCGGTCGCCCGCAGCCAGACCATCTTCTCTCCGGTGGCTTCTTTTATGCGGTGAAAGGATATCACGTCCACAAGCTGCGCAATCAGAAATGCGGCCAGAGAACCGACAATAATGAGCAGCCCCTGCCCAAGGATGACACTAAAGGCTTTCTGCATATCCGGCACGCCTTTATTCGTATTTTGGCTTACCCACCAATCCGCCGGAGCGAGCTGTATGGCGGCAAAAATCATAAAGAATGCGTAAGTAATTAGCCCTACAGCTAAGAATGACAATAGCCGTATGCCTCTCTTGCCATAGTATTCATTGATCACGTCGGTCATGACAAACACGATGGGCCAGAGCAGTACCCCGGCGGAAAACTGCAGCGCCCCACTCTGCCCAAACAGGTTGAAGTTGAAACGGTCCCAGCCCATCGTGTCCTCCAGCGCGAAAATTTTCACCCCAATAAACTCCGCAACTAAAGCATTAGCTACAAAGAATCCGCCGAGAATAACAAAGAGGAAGGTGGGGCGGTGTTCCAGGACGTCAATGATCCGGCTGCCTCCCCCTTTCTCACTCTGCCCCCCCTTCTGCATAACGCTTTCCGTATCTGTTCTTTCCATGTTGCGTGGTTAGTCTACGCAAAGGGAAATAAATTTTGCGGGATCATTGTTTCGCAGAATAGGGAAAATTCAGGCCTTGACTTCAGCCAGCTCCAAACAATCCCTAACTGGCAGTCGTTGGTTTTCTAAAACCAAAACTATAACATGGGCAAAAAGAGCAAGAAAAAGCGCGTAGGTGTGGTCTACTCCACCAACCCGGATTACGATTACGACTACCAGGGCGAGGAAGAAGCCGAGGAGCTGCCGGCCGGCCAGCAGCGGTTGCGCATACTTTTGGACCGGAAGCAGCGCGGCGGCAAAGAAGTCACCTTGGTCACCGGCTTCCGGGGCCCGGAAGGCCGCCTCAAGGAGATTGGCAAAATGCTCAAGTCGAAATGCGGCGTGGGCGGCAGCGTCAAGGATGGCGAAATCCTGGTGCAGGGCGACCACCGCGACCGCGTGGTTGAATTGTTGAAAAAGGAAGGCTTTTCCGACACCAAGAAATCCGGCGGCTAAATCCAGGCTACCCCCTGACCCCTTCTTTCCAGGCTTTTACCATCATGATGACCCGGCTGTAGTTTTTCATGCCCTCCGGGATGCCCTGCGCTTTGAGATAGGTATCATAAGCGGCATAGCGGAGATTGGGCATAATATCGGGGTACCGCCGCAGATTGGCGTTAATAGCATCAAGATCTGCCTGTATGCCCAGGGGCAGGCTTTCGCGAAAAGCGCGGTAAGCCTCCCGGTCGTAGCGCAAAAAGTTGGCAGCGAGGGTCCGGAAGTGGTCCAGTTTGCCGGCGTAGGCTACGAGCGGGTCAGAGGAGGCTGCACAAGCGAGGTAAGCCCAAAAGTTGCAGGTGCCCTCGTCTCCAAAACCATAACCGTGCGACAGTTCGTGCGCCATGACACTGATGCGCGAAAGGGGGTCTAGCCCTGCATCCACCTGCCCTTCGCCCGTCCAGGGAAAATACATTCCAGAAGAACTGAAGCGCAGAAAAATGCCCCGGGGGTAAATCATCTTAGCCCGTACCCGGCCTACTGTTTGGTAACCTTGCTCCCGCAGGACCTGTTCCAGATTATGGCGCAGGTGGGTTTCCAGGCTCTCCGGCAAATAAGAGGCGCCCAGAGCTTCCGTGCCGGCACCGGGGATGGCACGGCGCAATTGCTTAAGGCTTTCCGCTTCTGCAAAAAGTTCCTGCTTCAGCTCGGCTTCGGACAGGGGCTGCAAATCCAGCGCCAATTGCTCCTCTACGGGCACCCGGCCGTAATTGAACCCCCACATCACCAAAAAAAAGAAGACCGCCCCGCCGGCAAATGCCAACAAACCGGTCAGCAAGGTCGTTGCCAGCTCCATCCAACTGCCCTGCCAGCGCCAGCATTTCCACCCCCAATAGCCCGCGCGCCACAGCAGGGCAGCCACCACCAGGTATAGCACCGGAAAGGGCAGCCAGGCAATCGTGTAGTCGACCAGGAGGCGCACCCCCAAAAAGAAACCCCGGCTGTAATAGGCCTCGATAACCGCCGGGTAAGGGTCAAGCGCCCAGCGAAGCAGCAAAGCCAGCACCCCCAGGCCTATCCATACCAAATTGTTTCTGTATTTCCTCATGTTTATTCAATGCTGTACCTGTAAACTTTTCTTTTCGGGTTGTTGTTGTATAAAAGTCAAAAATACAAAGGGCAGTGCCCACGCACGGCAAAGACCGTTGTTCCGGTACGGCAAGCCAATTGGCACTTTGACAATCAATTAGTGCATGTTTGGAGGTGGTTTACTAGTGAAAATCAGGGATTTATGGTTCTGGCTAACGGTTTTGAAGGGAGTTTAGCGGGTTAAATGACTGTGAAAACAGGACGCCATAGCCTGCCCCGCAGCATTGCGGGGGTTCATAAAGCGCTGATTTGCAACGTAAAGGTTGCTCCAAACATGCACTTAACGGGTTAGCCCAAAAATAAGCGCAAGCGGGCCGAGAAGTCTCAGCCAAGACGTAATCTACCGCACGCAATCGCTTATCTTTGCAACCGTAAGCGCAATCGTGCTGTTTTCTAAGCGCGATTTCATTTTCATAACTGACAAAATATTCAGCAATGGCATTTGAGTTCACAGATGCAAACTTTAAAGATACCGTTCTTGATAAAGAAGGGGTAGCAGTTGTTGACTTCTGGGCGGAATGGTGTGGCCCCTGCCGCATGATTGGCCCGATCATTGAAGAGCTTTCCAAGGAATACGACGGAAAGGCAACTATCGGCAAAGTCAATGTAGACCACAACCCGGAAATTTCCATGAAGTATGGCATCCGCAGTATCCCTACGGTACTGGTGCTGAAAAATGGCGAGGTGGTCGACAAGCAGGTCGGCGTGACCACCAAAAAGGTATTGACCGATAAGATTGAAGCAGCGCTTTAATCTCCAGATAAATTAGCTATTTTAAGCCCTTATCTTGCCCAGCGGCGCGGTAAGGGCTTAATCATTTTAGCATCAACCGAACCTTATGAAGCTAAGCGACAATTACGATGTCCGGGACTTAGACCAGCTGGAACTGCTGGCCCGGCAGGTCGTAGAGGGGTTTATCATCGGGCTGCACAAAAGCCCCTTTCACGGCTTTTCTGTAGAATTTGCCGAGCACCGGCTCTACAACCAAGGGGAGGACACCCGCAATATCGACTGGAAGGTGTTTGCCCGTACCGACCGGCTGTTTACCAAGCGGTTTGAAGAAGAGACGAACCTGCGCTGCCAAATCGTCATCGATACGTCTTCCTCCATGTATTTTCCGGAGGCGGAGGGGAAAGACCGAGGCAACTACCTCAATAAGCTGCGGTTCTCTGCCCTGTCAGCAGCCTCCCTGATGAACCTGCTCCAAAAGCAACGCGACGCCTTCGGGCTAAGCCTGTTCGACGAGGCGGTCAAAACCCATACCCGCTGCAAGAGCAGCACCGCGCACTACCGCCTGATGCTGACCCACCTGGAAGAAGCGATCAACAACCCGGCCCGCAACCGGGCGACTTCGGCGGCGGAAGCCTTGCACCAGATCGCCGAGAGCATCCACAAGCGGTCGATGGTCATGATTTTCAGCGATATGTTCGACCAGTCGGGCGATACCGAGCAGCTCTTCTCCGCCCTGCAGCACCTCAAGCATAACAAACACGAGGTGGTCCTCTTTCACGTTGTCGACAAAGCCCAGGAATTGGACTTTGAATTTGAGAACCGCCCCTATCTGTTTGTGGATATGGAAACCGGGGAGGAAGTCCGCCTGCAGTCCAATCAGGTCAAGGATTACTACACCGCTCAGATGAAGCAGTTTAAGGAAGACTTGAAGCTTAAGTGCCTGCAGTACCATATCGACTTTGTGGAGGCGGATATCAACGAGGGGTTCAAGCCTATTTTGCAAAGCTACCTGGTGAAGCGGGGAAGAATGCGGGTGTAAATAAGCAATCAGGGCGGAGAGATATGCCTTCGCCCTGATTGCCCTGCCATAACCAGCTATCGGGCTAAAAGCAGCCGCTTGGTAAGGGGTTGCTTACCCGCTTGGTGTACACGGACCAACACGATTTGCTGATTCGCCCTCCATTCGGCTACATTTAACCGGCGCTTCTCGCCTCCTGCCATCATAAATTGAGCAATCGGCTGCCCCAGTACATTGAGCACTTCAATATGCGCATTATGCTCACTTCCCAACATCAGAAACGCGGTCTCCCAGGCAGGATTAGGATAAAGGCGGAAGCCTGGTGTTTTCTGGCGCTGTTGTTGTTCTCTAAGCGTAAAACTGCCACCGGATGGAGCAGCCATTGCACTGCCATCTAAGCGAAGTTCTGGCCCCACTACGAAAGCCGAGTTTTGGCCTTCGCATAAAGCCTTCACTCGCCATTCCACTACAGCACCTGCCGGCAAGTTGGTTAGGGTGTGGCTAACAGAATTAATATCCATACTCACGGGGCTTCCTCCCACTAGGCAGTACTGCAAGCGGTAATTGACGGCGTTGAAAACGGGGTCCCAGGAAAGGGTACCACTTTTGGATGAAAGAGGAGTAGCCTGTAGCCCTGAAGGATCGGTACAATCTTCCCCTAAATCGCAAATATTATTGTTATTGCTGTCAATCAGTGTACCGGCACAATTGCAATTGGTTCTAATCCTGTCATTTTCAGTGCAAGGGTCGCCATCATCGCAGGGCGTGCCGATAAGGGCATCGTCAAAGCCTGGGCACTGATCCGCAATGTCACAAACCCCATCCCCATCTGTGTCTAGGCAATCCGTTACAAAATCAGGGCCCTGAGCCGCTTGGGAGCTCCCACTACTGCAATTGACGGCCAATTCCCACTCATACGTCACACCATCCTGCAAATTTGAGAGCAAAGTGGAAGTACCGCTCACGGCTATTTCCGTCCATACCGCATTCACAAAAGCTCTCCGGTAACGGAGGGTATAATTTACGGCATCGGGCGCTGCGCTCCACGAAAGCTGAGCCGTAGAGCTGCTTACCGTACCTACTGCCAGTCCGGATGGTGCTACGCACACCCCCGTGGCATTTCCATACCTGAAAAGTTCTCTGGAACCACTGCCTAGTAAGTAAAAGCCGCCGGAAGCAAGAACATGAACTTCAATGCCACTTGCGGATTCTTCCTGATTGACGATAGTGCACGCCCGGCTGCCATTTGCCGGGTTATACTTAATCGTTACATTGCTCATGCGCATCAGGCCGGTTGGGCATTGGGGGTACTGAGGCCCACCGCTGCCGGTGGCGTAAAGGAAGCCATCTGACCCCAGGTGCAGGCTCACGGGCATCTCATCATTGTTAGCTGTTTCGTTGTAGCGGTCAGACCATAGTACATTACCGGCGTTATCGCCCTTAACGGTTATCCAGTCTACGTAGGGTAATCCAGATATCTGAGTAGATTGGCAGAAAAAATAGTAATTTCCGCTAGCATCAACCACCATATCTTTAGGAAACTCGTTTACACCGGAATCATAGGCCTGTTCGCCAATGAAGGAGCCGTTGGAAGCGTACTCAGCAACGGTAATATCGCTATTTACGCCGTTGTGCGTAGTCGTCAAAGCAAGAATACTGCCATTTGGAGCCGCCTGTACAGCTTGTATACCATTATAATCAGCAGGGTTGTGGACCTCCCATAGCAGGTTACCAGCAGGATCAAACTGGCTCAGGTATAAATGCCCTCCGGTAGGGCCGCTGCCGGCAAAAAGAATATTCCCACTAGGGGTCAGTTCCATATCGGTAGGGTAATCGAAAGCTCCGGTTCCCGCCAAGGAAGACCACTGCAGATTGCCTGAAGCATCAAATTTGTAAAGCACCAACTCTCGTTGTGTATCTGCCGCCAGGTAGATATCTCCATTGCTACCAATACGATGGGTACATAGATGGGAGAAGCTAAAGATTTGAAACATAAAGACACTATAGCTCTTGCGCCAGAGCAGAGAGCCTGTACTATTGTACCGAGCTACCCACACACTGTCACCAACCGGGTTGCCAGTAACGAGAGACCAGTGAAAGCCAGAAACCACCAGGTCTCCATTGCTGGCGATTGATAGGTTGGCTGTTTCTTCTGAGGGGTTATTGGACACCGTTTCCCAAAGCTGTGTACCATCCGGGCTGTATTTACGAAGACTTGAACCCGATGCTCCACTTGCTGATACATATACATTGCCTGCTCCATCCACCGCCATGTCTTCGCCGGTTTCAGAAGGTGTATTTTGATCGAACTGACGCCAAATCTGATCGCAGTCCTGAGCTTTGCCTAAGGTAAGGGATAAGCTGAATAATACTAGAAAAAATAGGGTTGACGCATAACTGATGTAGCTTTTGATTTTTTGTAATTCTGTTGCAATTACTAAGCTACAAGCCTTTAAGCATCTGGCTTCTAATTCATTACCGAACGGGAAAAAAATCATCCCGAATGGGATTACTCCTCCCCTACCAGCCACTTTTTGAAGTGCGGAGAGCGTTCCGTACTCACAATAACCTCAAAATCGGAAGGCGGTTCCAGTTCTATTTTCACCCTTGACTTTGAGTAGGTATACATCTCTTTGATCGCATCCAGCCCGACAATAATCTGCCGGTTGATCCGGAAAAACAGGCGGGGGTCCAGCAATTCTTCCAGCTTTTCCAGGGAGTAATCTACCGGATAGCGTTTGCAGTCTTTGGTATTTACGAAGGTGATCTTGTCTTCTGTATAAAAGTAGGCCGCCTCCGCCACATCAATGACTTTGATCGATTGCCCGATTTTGACGAGAAAGCGTCGGCTATAGGTATCCACACGCAGGGCCTTGGAGAGTTTTTGGTAATCCAAAGGCTGCGCCTTGAAAGTATTACGGTTACGAACCTTTTCAAATGCACCGGCCAGTTCCTCCGGCTTTATGGGTTTCAACAAGTAATCCACCGCATTTACCCGGAACGCCTGAATGGCATATTGGTCATACGCCGTGGTAAAAATGATCGGGCAGGTGATTTGAGTATGATTGAAAATCTCGAAGCTCGCTCCGTCAGCCAGGTGTATATCCAGGAGCACCAGGTCCGGCATTGGGTGTGCCGAAAACCAGTCCAGGGCGCTTTCTATACTATCCAGCTTTGCCAGGATATGAGCCTCAGAACGGATCGCCAAAATTTGTTTTTCCAGCCGCCGGGCGGCAGCCTGTTCATCTTCAATGATTAAAACATCCATGTCGAAAATCCATTTTTTTGCAAATCTGCAGTGGCGTCCAGCAGAGGCAGCTCCACCCTGAAGGAATGCTCTTCAGAGGCTACCTCCAATGGGGGCGCCCCCAGCATTTCATACCGCTGCCGCAGGCTTTCCAGCCCAAAAGAGGTAGACGAATCCTTCGTAAACTTTGGTTGCACGTTATTAGCCACTATAATTTTATTACTGCTAATTTCAATTAGTATCCTAAGCTTGCGCGTTGAGGAAATCACATTGTGCTTAACCGCATTCTCCACCAATAACTGTAACGCAAAAGGCACCACCGCGTACCGGTCGGCATCGGTTACCTTGTATTCCATTTCCAGATTCTCTCCGTAGCGATACTTGAGCAGATATCCATAATCTCTGACCAAGCTCAGCTCTTCTGACAGATTGATGACCGCCTGCTCCCTGTACTGCAGAATGCTACGGTAAAAATCCGATAGCTTGTCTACATACTGAACGGCTTCTCCGGGGCTCTCCTCAATGATGGCAGCCAGCGTATTGAAACTATTGAACAGGAAATGAGGGTTAATCTGACTTTTCAGTGCTTCAAACTGGCTCTGCACTTTTTCCTTTTCCAGGCGGGCTATCCGCTGCTGCCGCCGGTCCCGTTGCCTGATCCAAGCAGCCAGCAATACGATTAATATAGCAAGTGCCAGGAGTATGAACCACCACCTTTGCCAGTAAGGGGGATGGATGGTAAAAGCATAAGCCACCACCGGCTCATCGCTGTAAGTATCATTTTCAGTGGAAACCACTTTAAAGGTGTAGGCACCAGGGGGCAGGTTAGAGTAAATCGCTTGCTGATCACGGGTGGAAATCCAGTCCAGGTCAAAACCATCCAGCTTGTAACGGTATCTCACGGCTTTGGGGTCGGCATACCACAGCCCGGTGAATTCAAAAACGAGGTTATTTTGATTGTGATTAAAGACGGAAACCAATGGATAATCCACGGGCTCCAAAAAGACAGAAACATTAGTGATCAGCGTTTGGGGGTGAATACTGAGGGGTTCTTCCAGTGCGGTATACCTGAGCACCCTGTTTTCCATCCCCAGCCATACCGATCTTCCACTACCAGCAGCTACTGCATTGAGGTTGGGCTCCAGCCCCTTTACCCCGATCCCTTCGTCGTAGTAAATGATATGCCGGGTAAGAGGGTCCAGTAAGTCCACCCCTGAAGGATGAACGATTACAATATTTCCATCCGGTGCCGTGATCAAGCTTGTGATAGCCAGGTCGCGTGTCCCTTCCCTGAGGGTCAGGTGGCGAAAGCGAACGCCATCGTATTCAAAGACTCCTTCCCGGGCTGTACTGAACCAAATATGCCCCTGCTTATCTTCGGTAAGGGAGTAAACGGCCTGAATGTCGATGCTGTCAATAGTGTTATAGTTACGAAGCTTTCCTTCTTCAAGTACACTCAGGCCTTCACCATCCGTGCCAAACCAAATCCGACCATGACTGTCCGGAAAAACGGTATAGGTGAAGTTGGTGCCCAGTGCAGACTGCTCATCAAACCTGGGGGTGATGACAGGGCGCTCACCGAACGGGGCTTCCTGAAAGCTATTGACCCCGCCCAGGGTAGCCAGCCAAATAGTGGATCCGCTACCCGTGATATCCAAAATACTACCGTTGGATAAGCCATCTTTTGCAGTCAGATGGAGAGGCTGCCTTGTGTCTGAAGTTAATACATACAATCCCTGCCCAAAGGTGCCGGCGTAAAGCTGCCCACCTAGGCTTTCGTACAGGCTGAGCGTATTTTCGGGCAGAATTTTCTCAAATTGATGCACGCTAAAGTCATAGCGGAACAACCCCGACTGACACCCCACCCAGAGGGCCCCATCTGCAGTTTCCAGGACGGCCTGAATGTCAGGTAGCTTTTGCAGCACCTGCTCGAATTTCCGATTGGCTTTCGAAATACCGCGAAACTGCTGAATGTTCCAAAGGTTTCCTTCTGCGTCTTTCAACAAGTCTAGGATGCGCCCATTTTCAAATGATGGATTTTGCAAGGGCGTTAACAGGCTGTCCCTGAAAGTAAAACGCAACAATCCATCCCCATCCGTGCCAATCCATAGTTCCTGATTTTGGTAAATGGCAATCGCATTGATTGGCGCATAAGGCCAATGCTCGAAAGGGACGTTTACTTCGCCCTTTGCAGCATTGCATAATGCCAGGCCTCCGCTATGCGTGCCTACCCAGAACGACCCGGCCTGCCCGGCGGGTATGACCGCACGGACAATTTCGTCAGGCATACCCTCTGCTTTGCCGATGGTGCGAATTTGTTTCTGCTCCGCTCTAACCTTACAACGGCTCAGCCCCCCATCAGTCCCTACCCAAGCATCACCTTCAGGGTCCACATGAATGGTGTAAATATCATCTCCCGGCAAGCCATCGTCTATATTGATATTGTAAAGGTGCCTGCCATTGTGGTAGTATAGCCCTTCGCCGTAGGTTGCTACCCAAATCAACCCGTTTGCCCCTTGCCCGAACCCGGTTATTGGTGCATTTGGCAATCCTTCTTCAATCTGCCACAGCTGAAACGCTGCCTTATCCTGAAAGAATACGCAACCATCCTCATACCCCACCCACAGGCGATCGCCAATCTCACCAATCGCCGTTACTTTGTTGTTGCAAATAGAATCCGGCATTAAAAAAGGCTGATAATCCAGCCCGTCAAAGCGGAAAAGCCCTTGCTCCGTTCCTACCCAGATATAACGGTTGCCGGCCTGAAAAAGGACAGTTGGCTTCACTTCCTGATATTGCTCGGGCATAGGTTGCAGCTCGAATGAAGGCACCTGTGCTTTCAGGAAGGCGGCAGCAGTGAGCAAGGTGAATATCAGACTGGTTTTATACATACATCAAGGCGTCTTGGGGAGGAAGACCGCCCGGATTTCCACTGCAATCTCTTCGGCAATTTTCTGGTGAACGATCTTAGGGATGCTAATGTCATGCTCTGCCAGCAGGACGGTAAAGTTGGCGCGGACTTCGATATGCCCTTCTTCCACCTGCAGCTCACTGCGGATGATCCGTTCCCGCTTTACGCCATGCACATTGAGCTGTCCTTTGGCTCTTACTGTATAAAGCCCATCTTTTGTGAAGTTAATGTTTTCGATGATCTTACCGGAGAACGTGGCATTGGGGTACTGCTTGCTTTCCATGTAATTTTCATTGAAGTGCACCCGCTGAAGCGGGCTGTTAAATCCCTCGAAGGAAGACATAGGCACTGAAAAGGCAAACGTGCGCTCCTCCGTATTGATCAGCCCCCTTAATTCCGTGGAAGATGCTTCGATGAGCTCCAGGGGAGCATCAGACTGGAAGTACACCGAGCCTTTATTTACTTCGTATAGCTTTGCATCGGGAAGCCACCCGAAGGCGAGGCCAATCAATGTTATTATCAAAGTGTACTTCATGCGCTTTCATTTCTGTCGAAGACGAATAGCTCCAAATTTATTGAATTTTCGGGCGGACTACCGTAAAGACCCGGGAAACATTAAAGCCAAAGTGGATACCGCCATTGCCCCAGGTTTCAACGGTT
The DNA here is from genome assembly GCA_964575505.1 of uncultured Phaeodactylibacter sp. Taxonomy (GTDB): domain Bacteria; phylum Bacteroidota; class Bacteroidia; order Chitinophagales; family Saprospiraceae; genus Phaeodactylibacter. The sequence goes on along the minus strand of CAZNSK010000003.1, from coordinate 59,610 downwards.
TGGGTCACCAGGCCAGGCTCAATCATGGAGGTGGAATTGGTAAAGTGAAGCTGGAAAACATGCCCGCCGGTTTCAATATCAAAACCTACGGAAAGTGCATTCCGGAAGCCCGGCAGCAATTGATCAGGCAGTACGTAGGTGTATTCTGCATTCAGGGCGACCCGTTTCGTAAGTTTGATTCGGCCGGCAGCAGCAATAGCGTATACATCATGCGCCTCTGCCGCTGTTTTGACCAGATTCCGGTGCACCACGGTTGGCGAGACCTGCAGGGAAAAATTCTCGCTGAATTTACGCCCTAAAATCAACTGAAAGGTGTAGTACATCCTGGAGCTGAAGTAATTCTCCCGGTCGGGGTTCTGCCATTTCATGGACTGAATGGCGGTTGTAGCCAAGAAGGCCGCCGTAACGGGCATCACTTTCTTTCCCTGGCTTTGCCGGAGAAACTTGTACTTCACAAAACCATCAAAGGTCTTCTGATAGCTACTCCGCCCCAGGCCTACGGTTAGCAGGTCGGTTATGCCGTAATCTCCCCCGATACGGATAGAGGCGTTGTCCAGCCCAAAAAGCTCATACGCGCCCCGGTTAAGGGTACCAAAGCGGTGGCTGATCTTGATGTCCAGTACACCAGCAGAAGTACTTTCCAGGGAATGCAAATTGATCACCCGGTTGGTTTTGAAACTGGCATTAGCGTACTCTATGGTTTCTTCTTCTTCCCCCAGTAAGGCGAGCAGGTCGCCTTCCTGAGCATAGAGCACTGCCCCTGAGCCAAGCGTGAACAACAATAAAAACAGTGAAAGTTTTGACATAATCCGGAGAGATGAAGGAAGCCGGGCGCTCCGAGGGGAAGTAGCCCGGCTTCTACGAAGAGATTAAGTATTAGTTCTCATAGCCTTGAGGCAGATGCATGTGGTGAATCCAGTCCCCAAAATGCGCTAATTAGCGGGACAGTGGCTGATAATCAATAGCGACCGTGACTTTTACCTCCTTAGCTATATTGTCTCTGACCACCGCAGGAATTTCAATGTCGTAATCAGCTACAGCGATCGGGAACTCGGAAGCAGCGGAGATAGCATCGCCTTTAACCGTTATTACGCTGGGGGCTTCCACCGTTTGGGTAACACCGTGGATGGTCATGTCTCCTTCAACCGTTACCGGGTACTCCCCGTCTTTAGACAGGTTGACCTTCGACCAGTCTTTCACGGCTCCCTTAAAGGTCGCCTTGGGATAGGTACTGCTTTCCATGTAGTTTTCATTGAAGTGCTCCTGCATCAGGGCTTTTTCAAACTGGAAGGCTTTGATGAGAATGGCAAATTCCATGCGCCCGCTTTCGGCGTCGAGTACGCTTGTGGCCTTGCTATTGTGCGCCTCAATATTCTCAATAGGTGTGCTGGAAAAGAAAGCAACGTTGCCATCGCGGGTAAAGTATTTCTGAGCCTGCAGTGCCGTGCCTGCCATCAAAAGGCAAGCTACAGCGATTGTGATCTTTTTCATGGTAGTATGGTTTATGGTTGTTCAAAAAATAATAGGGACAAAGGGGCTTAGCCTTTTACAACGCAGCGTACTAGCACTACGTCCATTAACATTCCGGTGCAGATGCCCTTTACGGTGACTTCTTCACCAGTTTCAAAGGTCGTTCTTTGGTGGTCCGTCAGTTCATCGAGCTGGCAAATGACTCCGAACATATCGTTGCCGCTATTCAGGGTCAGGCTGATGCCGCCTTCTTCATTGGTGGACACCTGTTGCACCTCTCCTTTGACTTCTACCACCTTGTCCAGATAGGTTTCATTGGCAGACAGCTCATCTGTTTCAAAGGCTTGGAAGAGCTCCGGAGCGGTCATAGTTACGTCCGCATCGGCTTTTTCCATGTTTTGGTGAGGCTTGTTGTACTGGTAAAATCCGACGGCCGCACCAATGGCCGCCAGTAGTAGTAGGTATTTCAAGTATTTCATTGCAATTGAGTTTTTAGTTATCCGGGGCGCCATCGTTCACCCACTTTTCAATTTTTTCGATGGTACAATCAACAAGCTGAGGAGCGCCCTGCGGCATAGCCGGGAATCCACTGTCATGGCGGATAACGCCCAGCAGTTGCCCGTTGTCTGCATAAGTTTTAAGGTTACTGTGCCCTTCCAGGGTCACGTTACCAAAGTTTGAAGCGGTGTTGTGACAGTTTAGGCAGTTGTCTTCGATAACAGGTGCAATCGTGACGGTATAGCTAACGCCCAGTGTGTCACAACCGGTGTCAGGGTACAACTCCTCCTCCACATCGTAGTAGCAACCTGGCAGGGCAGCCAGCCAGGCAATTGCTGCAAAGGCTATCAGGTACTTTTTCATAGGGCATTAATTGTTAGGAGCCCCTGCTGCTATCCAGGACTCAATTTGATCAATCGTACACTGTGGCAGGGGAGACTGTGCGCCAAAGGGCATGGGTTCATATCCGGGTGCCCAGCTAATTACGCCGTACAACAGGTCTTGCTCGGCAACAGATTTAATTTGCTCGTAACTCGCTAGCGAAATACCCGCATTGGGCACATCGTCGTTGTGGCAACCGAAGCAATTGGTATTGATCACCGGTAAAACCTGTTCGGCAAAGCTGACCGCAGTCGTATCGCAACCACCGGCTCCGGGGTTGCAGGTTTCGTTCTTTGCGCCCTGCAAAATCCATTTACTGATCAGGTTGATCTGCTGGCTCGTCAGCGGATTATTCGGTGGAGGCGGCATGCGGTCATCAGGGTCATCATCAGTAATCACTTCGTATAAATCGCTGCCATCCAAATCAAAGGCCTCGACATCAGCTGTATTGATCACTGATGTATAGGAGGTCAGGATTACACCATCCTGTGCACTGTTATCATCATGGCAACCGCCAAAGGCACAGTTTGAACGCAGGATGGGCAATACATCCAATTCAAAGTACACCACCTCCGGGTCGCAAGGCGTACCCGAAGTATCTACTGGATTATCTGTAGAGTCGATCGGATTGGAGATATCGGTGGTATCTACCGGTGTGATCGGATCCTCCCCCAATACCGGGTCATGCTTACAGCTATTGAGGCTGAGCACATAGAATATCGAGCCTGCAATAATGATTATCCAACTGTTGTGCTTCCGTATCATCGGTTAAATTTCTGGCCTAAAGGTAAGCCTGTAGTGTGGGGACAAGCAATTATTTCCCGCTGAACCGGAAAAAACCGGTACTGAACCCGGTCAATGTTGTGCGGCAACGGGCTCATCAGCTACCCTGCCAGGGCTCATCATACTCCTTCCGCCTCTGAGCTGTGCGGCGGCATCTATAGCAAATACACCGTTCACGGCGATCTCCTCTCCGGGGGCAAGCCCTTCTTCAATGGCATAGAAATCTCCATTGGCAGCCCCTAAAACGACCGTTCGTGGCCGGAATACCGGTTGATCAAATGCCGGGTCTCTGACATATACCACAGACCGCTTCCCGGTCCACAGGATTGCCGACCGCGGCAGCAAAACCGGAGAATGGCCTGGGCCGGCACCTAATGCAACAGTACCTTCCATCAGCATTTCCGGCTTCAGGCGGTGGCCGGGGTTGGGTAATTCCACGCGCACCTCTATGGTGCGGGTATCCGGATCTACGACCGGGCTTATAAAAGAAATGGTGCCCCCAAAGCGTTCGCCGGGAAAAGCCTCTGTAGTTAGGTGAACCTGTCTGCCCAGCCTTATCGATGACAATTGAGTTTCGTACACTTCGAGGACAGCCCACAGCTTATCCAAACTGGCAATGGTGTACAAAGTAGTTGGTGCTCCCATGTGGGCATTAGCGGTGTAATCTCCGGTATGGGTGAAATGCTCCAGGACATATCCTTCATAGTCCGAACTGATCGTCACCGGATGACGGTACTGCCCGGAAGCTATATCAAACTGTTGCAGGACTTCCAGGTCCAGATTCCAGCTTTTAAGATTGTTTTTCGCCGCCCGCAGAATGGATTCTGAGTTAGTATTGTGCACGAAGGCCTCTACCACTGCTATCAGATCTTTGGAATAAATGGAAGCAATAGGTGCCCCCTTCTTCACATAATCCCCTTCAGCAGTAATGTATAAGGCCTCTATCCGGCCAGGTAGCCCTGCGACCTGCCTGCGGATTTGGCCTGGAGGTATTTTCAGGCGGCCGGATACCGGGATGCCGCCACGGGAAGACTTCGGATCGCCTACAATCTGAGTTTCCACACCAGATAGTAGCAGTTCTGCATCCGACAAGGCGACTAAATCGGGATTGAACTGCGGCAGGAGTCTTTTCTTAATTAGCTTCATGCCGCAAGCCGGGCACTGACCCGGTTCGGGCTGTTCCAAAGAAAGGTGCATGCTACAGGTGTAATAATCGGTGGTTTCTGCCGTACAATTTACGAAAGACTGCATAGGATGAGGGGCAGCGACTGGCGTATTCCCCTGCCCCAAATAATACCCAAGGCTCCATGCGATCAGAAAACCGGCGGCGATCCCTAACTTTAGATTGCTGGTCATTGTTTCTTATTTTATTGGAGGATAACCCTGCCCTGATAGACTCTACGGCTGGACCGCAACTCAACGATATACATGCCTGCAGAAGCCGATGAGGGCACTTGCACAGACAAATCAGGTTTTCCCTTTACCTGTTCTTCAGTTAGCAACCATCCCTGAAGGTCGTAGATAAAAAGCTGAAGGTCTTGTTGATAATCAGCAGGGTGTATCCCCGCTACCGTCCAGTTAGGCTGCCCCATCGGTGCCGGATTGGGTGCAATCGTAACTTGGTAATTGACCTGTGCTGTGGCCACATTCCCGGTAGTACCGATGAAAACACTTTCGCACAGGGCTTCATTGCAGCCCGTTATCGTATCCTGTACCAGTAAACAGATCGTATAAGTATCTGAAGAGGAATAAGTGTGTGCCGGGTTTTGCTGATGTGAAGTCATACCGTCCCCAAAGCCCCAGAGCCATTGGTTGGGCATCCCTGACGTCAGATCGACAAACTGCATGGATAGTGGATTGTCAGGATTAACAGTATAGGTAAAATCAGGTGCAAACAACAGGCAGGGCTCTGTAAGGTCAATCTCCTGGCAGATTTCACCGCTGCACCCATCAGCTGATACTTCCAGGCAGATGGTATACAAACCCAGGTTGTCATAAGTGTAGGTAATACTGTCCTGCCCGGAAATGGTTATCCCGTTGCCCAGGCTCCAGGACCAATCCTGTACCGGTGCCGTACTCTGCGTGGCATCCACCAAAGTGACGGATAAGCCATCGGGTAACAAAGTGAAGTCTATATCGCATAGGGTACTGCTTACTTCAACTTCTGAACAGTGTATATCCAAACAACCTGTATTATTATCCATCACGGTCAGACAAACTGTGTAGGTGCCTTGCGCCGGAAAAATATGTACAGGATCTTGCTCTACGCTCGTGGTACCATCTCCAAATGACCAGGACCAGGAGGTAACGTCGTTCTCCGTTTCGTCGATGAATGCGACTTCTAGGCTGTTTTCGGTTGGTACTGCGCTGAAATCTGCTGTATATCCCAAACAAGGGTCCGAACAATCCGGCATTTCCACTTCTGTGGTGAACTGACAGTCTACTTCAAGTGCATCACGCACCTGAACCTCATAAACCTGACCGTCAGCAGGGATAGGAATAACGACCGATTGAGCAGCACCTGCCTCGAAAGCATAGGGGCTGCCATTTGTCAGCACACCATCAATCAGGACTTCAAAACCTCCGGCTCCTGTATTGACAGCCTGAAAGGATATCTCTGCATTAAGCATGCCATCAGCACAAGGCTCCACAGCAGTGATCAATCCAGCCATACCAATGCCGCCCGGCCCACCGTGCGGTACGCAATAATAGGGGTGCGACCCGGCAGTGGTAATCGTCACTTCAAAAACGGCTCCTTCACCCAACAGGCCGGAGTTCCAGCTATCCGGCCCGGCAGTGGCATCGCTTGTAGCGGTGTGAGGAATAGCACCCGTCCATACAAAACGGACCACATCACCAACGGCTACTTCCAGATCAGCTGGCAGGAAATCAAAATCCCGCACTTCCACTACATGAACGGCCGCAGGGTCTATATCCAGGCTATCGAAGCTCAACAGACAGTCCTGACTGCAATCCGGTGTCTCTACGGACAAGGTATCGGCACAAGCAATACTATCCGCATCTGCAACAACGATCTGATGGGACAGTCCATCACCCTCTAAAGTAAGTGTTGCCGGCAGACCGCTGTAGCTAAATGGCGATCCGGTTTGGAGCACGCCATCTACAAAAAGGTCGTACCCGGTACCACCGGTATGCATACCAGAAAGACCAAGAGTATAGTTAACCATTCCATTTTCACATCCACTGCTTTGATCAAGCGTGAGGCTGAGATCACAAAATACAGGATCGTCTGTCCCACATATTGGGGTAACGAAAGTCAATGTATCAGCACACTCCACAGCGTTGACATCCCTGATAATAAGTTCATGGGATTCCCCATCGCCAGGCAGATAAACAGCACTACCCGTACCGTTAACTGTAGCCCACAACACGCCGTCCAGGCTCACCTCAAAGGGACCCTCCGCGTTGGTATCAGAAAAGTATATCGTGGTTAGGATACTATCCCCCTGACACGGTGCAGATGCGTTGATTACACCAGCCATACCGATGCCGCCGGGGCCTCCGTGCGGTATGCAATAGTAAGGATGACTGCCGGGCTCATTCAGGACCACATCAAAGATAGCCCCCTGTCCCAGCAAGCCACTATCCCAGCTGTCAGGCCCACTTGTGGCATCTGAAGTGGCGGTATGCGGTATGCTCCCCGTCCAGATAAACCGAACAGTATCTCCAATATACACATCTGACTGAGCAGGCAAAAACTCAAAGTCCTCCACCAGCACCTCATGTAGAGCCGGGCTTGGGAATTCGACGCTCAGGCTATCTACGCTGCAAGGCGCACCGCAGTCCGGTACCAAGACGGATGTGGTTGCTGCGCAGAACCCAACCTCCAAATCCTGCACAGTAATAAAATGCTGCTGACCGTCTCCCGGAAGGTTGACAAATACCATGTTGGTTCCTATCGGGTTAGCGTAGGAGAAGGGAGCCCCTTCATTTAATTGACCGTCAATAAACAGGTTGTAGCCTTGGACACTACCATTGGTGACTTCAAACATTACGGAAACCTGAACGCTGTCTTCCATGCAATCCGGATCCGCAACAATCATACCTGCCATGCCAATCCCTCCCGGTCCGCCGTGCGGAATACAGTAATAAGGATGTTCGCCCGGCTCCTGAATATTGACTTCAAAGGAGTCCCCTTGCTCAAGCAATCCGCTGTCCCAACTATCCGGCCCGTAGCTGGCATCAGAAGTAGCCGTATGGGGGATTGCCCCCGTCCAGTTAAACCGTATGGTCTCTCCTACCCTTACGGAAGTAAGTGCCGGAAAGAAATCAAAGTCTCTAACTTCAATGATATGGGCAATGCCTGCACCAACGTTGGCCTCTAAATTCAAAATTGCACAGGGCACCTCACAAAGCGGGGCAGTAAAAGTGGTACTCGCAGCGCAAAAGCCGACCTCCAGGTCCTGAACAGTCAGGGTATGCAACAAGCTGTCACCAGGTATAGTAATTGAGGTCGTATTGAACCCCGTAGGATCATCATAGACAATCGGACCGGCTACCAAATTCCCGTCTACAAATACCTGGTAGCCCATCGCACTGCCGTTCGTAGTTTCAAAACTGACCCCAATGGTGGCTTGACCAGCGTTGCAAGGATCCTCAATATGAATGGTTCCAGCCATACCGATTCCTTCCGGTCCACCGTGCGGAATGCAGTAGTAGGGATAACTTCCTTCTTCATTCAAAACCAGCTGATAAATTGCCCCTTGTCCCAGCAACCCGCTGTCCCAGCTATCCGGGCCACTTGTGGCATCCGAGGTGGTGGTGTGAGGAATGCTGCCAGTCCAGACGAACGTAATCGTATCTCCGGGCGCTGCAGTAAGAGCAGCAGGCTGAAATTCAAAATCTTCAACCAAAATCTGATGATTGGCTGCGCCGCTGCTATTGACGGACAGTTGCTGTATTTCACAAATTGCGCCACATTGGGGCACCTCCAAAGTAGTGGTTGCCGAACAGTCCAGGCTGTCCGAATCCACCACCTCAAAATTACGCATCATACCATTACCTGCAAGCAGGATAGACAGCTGTGTGATGCCCCCTTGTGCATAGCTGAACGGGCTGTCAGGATGAGTAATACCATCAACCAGTAATTGAAAACTATTTCCCGTAGTTCCGGTATGCGCGATGGTGAGGTCTACCGGCACTTGATTACTGCCATCGCAATCTCCGGCTATCTCAGCTGAGAGGGAAAGCCCGCACGGTTCAGTGGTATTACAATCAGGAGCGACAAAGGTGTAGGTCGCCCCACATCCTGCGGATTGTGCATCCTGAACGAGTAAGGTATGCTCCTGGCCATCACCTGGGACAGACACCTGTACGGACTGTAATGAGCCCGGTTCGTATGGGAATGGACCTGCCGGAAGCGCTGTGTCGTCCAGCAAAACATTGTAAACATTACCCCCTCCCATGATACTGAAAGTCGCCAGCAGATTGATCTGTCCATTATTGCAAGGCGGCTCTACGGTAATGTTACCTGCCATTCCAATGCCTCCCGGTGCCCCGTGGGGGATGCAATAATAAGGGTGCTCACCTAAAGTCTCCAGCACAACGTCATAAACAGCCCCCTGCCCCAATAATCCGCTGTCCCATCTGTCCGGGCCGGATGTGGCATCTGAGGTCGTGGTATGCGGAATAGCCCCTATCCACAGGAAGCGAATGGTATCACCGGGAGCAACGGTCACCTGCTGAGGAGTAAACTCAAAGTCTTGCACTTCAACAGTGTGCACTACTGGGTTGCCAGAAGTATTGAGTATTAAATCATTGATTTCACAGGGGATAGTGCAGTC
>CAZNSK010000003.1:0-50574 GCA_964575505.1 uncultured Phaeodactylibacter sp. | reverse complement strand
GCAGCAATGGTGATGCTCTGCGGGCTGAAGGCAAAGTCTTCCACGTTGACCGTGTGCACGGCGCTGCCGCCGGTGCTGGCGGTTAGGTTGGTTATAGCACAAGGGATAGTGCAGTCCGTGGTCGTTACACTAGTGCTTCCGGAGCAGGCAGAGTCAGCTACACCTTCCACAACAACTGTGTGATCAGTTCCATCTCCCGGAACGTCTGCTATTACGGTAGTGATTCCACCAGTATTATAGGGAAAAGGGCCATTAGGGGCAGCAACGCCATCTATCAGGACATTAAAGCCATTAGCCCCTGGATTTACCGCATTGACTGTAAGTTCATAGGGTATCATGTTACCAGTAGTGCACCCGCCATTTTGATGAGCGGTGACCGATAGGGAACAGGAGGGTGCCGCACCGCAATTAGGTGCAAGGAAATTCCGCGAAATGGTACAGGAAGGATCTGCGACATCCTGGATTTCGACCACATGCTGAGCCCCATCTCCGGGCAAATTGATCGTCTGCGTTTGCGCACCAGTCCCAGTATAACTAAACGGGCTTCCGGATACCGGCACGCCATCAACTAAGAGTTGGTACCCCTGAGGGTTGGCAATAGAAGTGTTAAAGCCAACGGAGACCGTGAACTGCCCACTGGGCGGGCAGTTGCCAATAATCGTTCCTGCCATCCCCTGCCCGTTGGGCCCGCCATGGGGCAGGCAGTAGTAACCATGCACACCAGGATTTGTAATATTTACATCATAGGTTGAACCAAACCCAATTACCCCGGAATTCCAGCTGTCCGGACCAGTCGTTGCATCTGAGGTTGTGGAATGCCCGTCCCCAACCCATTCGAATCGGACGACATCGCCAATTACGATAGTGACGTTTTGAGGTGCAAAGAAATTATCACCTACATCAACTGTATGAGTTGTCCCGCTGGTAATACTGGCACTCATACTCGACAAAAAGCAGTCAGAAGTACAATCCGGCACCGTAAACTCATAAGAGGCAGCGCAGGTGCCTACATCTTCGGATTGAACGGTTACTACGTGGGTAAGCCCATCTCCCGCAATTGTAGCATTCGCGGAAACGGGGGCATTATCGTCAATATCAAACGGGCTTCCGGGCAGCAGCCCCCCATCGACAGAAATGTTGATGTCTTTGGCCGCATCATAAGGATCCGATACGTTGATGGTGAGGGGGATTTCGTTATTCGTATTACAATCGCCCACGCTTACCGATAGCTGCAGGACACAGGTTTCTATTTCGATACACAACTGATTGGTGCAACCGCCAGCCGTTTCAATTGTGAGACAAACATCGTATTTGCCGGGATCTGGAAAGGTATGCGTTGGGTTTTGCTGGGTAGAGCCTGAGCCATCTCCAAAGTCCCAACTCCAGGACACGATGGGGTCACCGGCCGCAGAAGCAGACTGATCAGAGAAGTCGATCGTTAGATCTGTTGGGCCAAAGGTAAAATCAGCCGTACAATTTTGCGCAAAGCCAGCTGAGGTAGTAAGAGGGAAGAGCAGTAGGGTGATCTGGGCATTCATGCTTAATGTATCTGGATTATAGTTCGGAATCAAGCTCTAACCTAATTGAATTCAGGTACATCTGCGTGCCCGACTGCCCTGAACGGGAAAAAATGCCCACTGAACGGGAAGACTGCGGGGATTGTTCCTTTTAAGCAAACTTGGTGCAAAAGCCTGAAGAACATATCAAAATATGCAAAACCGCACCGCACAGCGTATAGCACTCTATGTTGGAATAGGCCTGATGGCGCTGAAGTTCCTCGCCTGGTGGGCTACCAATTCCAATGCTATTTTGACCGATGCACTGGAGAGCATCATCAATGTGGTAGCGGCTGCCTTTGGCCTGTACAGCATCTGGCTCTCGGCTATACCACGAGACCAGAACCACCCTTACGGGCACGGAAAAATCGAGTTCATTTCTGCCGGATTTGAAGGCGCTTTGATCCTCCTGGCAGGGCTGAGCATCATGGGCAAAGCGGGCTATAACCTCTTCTACCCCCAACCCATTGCAAAACTGGACCTGGGGCTGCTCCTGACGGCCGTTGCCGGTGCCATCAATTTTGGCTTGGGCTATTACCTTCAGCGGCTGGGGCGCAAACAGCACTCCCTGGTCCTTAAGGCAAGTGGGGCGCATCTAAAATCGGACGCTTACTCTTCGGTGGGCTTGGTGGTTGGGCTCGGATTGGTAATCCTTACCGGCCTGCCCCTCCTCGATAATATTATTGCCATTTTCTTTGGGGGCGTAATCCTCTTCACCGGCTTTCGGCTCGTGCGCACCTCCATTGCTGGCATTATGGACGAAGCAGACTACCAGCTTATCCGGTCAATGGTCAAAACCTTGCAAGAAGAGCGCCGCGACCAATGGATTGACATCCACAACTTCCGGGTAATCAAATATGGGTCAACTTTGCATATCGACTGCCACATGACCCTACCCTGGTACTATAACACCCGGCAAAACTACGCAGAAATTAAAGCTTTTGAAGCCATTATGATGGCGCACGCCGAAGTGCCCGTAGAGTTGTTTGTGCATATCGACCCCTGCGAGCCGCCGGAAAACTGCAAGCTCTGCCCGGTCAGGGACTGCAGCGAACGGCAGGCGCCGCAGCAAGAGCGGATCGATTGGACCCTCAACAATATCATGAAAAACCAAAAGCACCGAATTTAGCCTATATTTGGCCAAAAACCAGGCCTTGCGACTGACTGCCTTCAAACTGACGAATTTCAAGAATTACGCTTTCCAGGCGATCGACTGCGATAGCACCCTTACCTGCTTTATCGGTGCCAATGGCATGGGCAAGACCAACCTCCTTGATGCCATTTATTACCTGTGCATGGGCAAAAGCTATTTCAACACGCCCGACCGGTTGATTGCCCGGCACGAAACGGATTTTTTCCGGCTGGAGGGGCATTTTGTGAGCGCTGGCCGCCCGGAGCACATCGTTGCCAAGGTCATCCCCCGCAAGAAGAAAGAACTGGAGCGCAACCGCGTGCCCTACCCCCGCCTGTCCGAGCATGTGGGCTTGTTGCCGGTGGTGATGATTGCGCCCGACGACACCTACCTGGTCAGTGAAGGCAGCGAAGCCAGGCGCCGGTTCGTAGACAACACCCTTTCGCAGCTCGACCCCAATTACCTCAACCAGCTCATTCTTTACAATAAGGTTTTGCAGCAGCGCAATGCCCTGCTCAAGCAATTTGGCGAAAGCCGCTCTTACAACCCTGCCATGGTCGAAGTGTACAATCAGCAACTGCTGGAGCCAGCTCAGACGCTGCACCAGTCGCGGGCCCAATTCATGGAGCGGTTCGGGCCCATCCTGCAGGAAGCCTACCGGCGCATTTCCGGAGCGGCCGAATCCGTAAATTGCACTTACCGGTCCAAACTTTCTGACACCCCCCTGGCGGAGCTCCTGCAGGCAGCAGCCGAAAAAGACCGCCTGCTGCAGCGCACTACCGTGGGCCCCCACAAGGATGACCTGCTATTTGCCATCGAAGGCTATCCGCTCAAGCGTTTTGCATCCCAGGGGCAGCTAAAATCCTTCGTGCTGGCTATGAAGCTGGCGCAGTATCAGCTGCTGAGCGAAGAAAAAAGCACCACGCCGATTCTGTTACTTGACGATATTTTCGATAAATTGGACAGGCAAAGGGTGGGCCACCTGCTGAATTTACTGCAGGAGCAAACCTTTGGCCAGGTTTTCGTTACCGATACGGAAGCCGACCGGCTGGCCGGCATCATCCGCCAAACGGCACAGGCATTCAAAGTTTACCAAATCCAGGAAGGGGAAGCCCAACTAAAACAAGGCTAATGGAGGAACGCGGCAACAACCAGACTACACTCAAGGAAGCGCTAAAGGCTATGCTGGAGCACTACCGGCTTAAAGGCAAGCTCAACCAAAGCCGGATCCGGAAGGACTGGGAGGCACTGATGGGCCCGACGATTGCCCAGTATACCCGGGAGGTCAAACTCTACAAAGGGCGCCTGTTTATCATCATTGATTCCGCCTCCCTGCGCCAGGAACTGTCCTATGGCAAAGACAAAATCCGGAAGCTCCTCAACGAGCAACTCGGCGAAGAGGCCATACAGGAGGTCGTCATCCGGTAAAACAAAATGCCCGCTGAACCTTACAGTCCGGCGGGCATTTGGCAAAACGAAGCGGTTTAGCCGTTAGGGGCGGGCGCTATTGCCCGATTTGTCTTTTTTATTCTTTCCCTGGCTTCCGCTGTTGCGGCTTACGCCTTTTTTCTTGCCTTTGGTCTTTTGAGCCAGCTTTACGGCTTCGTAGGCATTGACGATACCACCGGTCACACTGAGCGACTGGAAAGGCACAACCTCTTCTTTGCTGCCTGGCTTTTTGACCTTGGTCCGGTCTTTGACGGCAGACTGCATCAGGATGCTTTTGACCTGTTCGGCGGTCAGGTCGGGGAAATAAGAACGCAGCATTGCTGCAACACCAGCTACTACAGGGGCGGCCATGCTGGTACCCTGAAGGTTCTCGTACTCATCATAGGGCGCTGTTGAATATATGGCCATACCTGGCGCAAAGAGGTCAACGTACTCCGGGCTGTAATTGGAGAATGGCGCAGCGAGCTCTTCTTCTGTTTTCCAATTGAGCGCGCCTACTTCAATCCAGTTGTCGGCGTACTTAGGCCCAAACAGATTGAGGAAGCCGCGCTTAGCATAGCGGTCGGTGGGGAAGTTATTCTCATTGGTGACCTCCTTGCCATCATTGCCGGCAGCGTGCACAATCAGCACATCATTTTTATGGGCGTAGCGGACCGCTTCGTCCACCACATCCTTGCGGGGAGAAGCGCCCTTGCCAAAGCTCATATTGATCACGGAAGCGCCATTATCTACTGCGTATACAATAGCTGCGGCTACGTCTTTATCCCGCTCGTCCCCATCGGGCACGGTGCGGACAGACATGATTTTAACGTTGTTGGCTACGCCACTCATACCTTGTCCGTTCCCACGCTCCGCAGCGATAATGCCCGCCACATGGGTGCCATGCAGCGCGTCTGGCCCACGCACATCATTATTGCCGTAGTCCCGGTCGTAAGGGTCCTCAAAGTTGTCATTGATGAGCGGGCGGGGGTTGAACTCCGGGTTGTAGTGGTATTCGTACTGGCCAACCATATAGTCCGCATAGCCCTCCAGGTCCTCCACCAGGCGCTCGAAGGAAGAACCGGTCGCCATTTGGCGCTTGGCAATTTGGGCAGCGGATTCCAATAGGGGGTTATCCGTTTCGAAATTATCGAGGTCTTCCATAGTGACTTCCTCCTTGTCAAGGGCCTCCTGCAACTGCATCATTGCTTCTGACATCGCCGCTATACCCGCTGCCTCCTGGCCTAGTTTTTCCTGCTTTTCCTCCACAACTTTCTTATACTCTTCGTACTTGGCGTAAAGCTTCTTCTCCTTGCGGGAAAGGTCCTCCGGGTCTTTGCCCTCGAACATCGTTTTATATTTTTTGTACAGGCGTGTCACTTCGAGGTTGTCGTGCTCTATATTTTCGCCTTCCTTATTACCCAGGAAATTCCAGCCGTGGATGTCATCTACATAACCGTTGTTGTCGTCGTCCTTTCCGTTGCCCGGAATTTCATCCAGGTTGACCCACATGACGTCGTCCAGATCTTCATGTTCGTAGTCTACGCCCGAATCAATAACGGCAACGACCACCTCCCGGCCTTTTTTCCCTTTAAGCAGCTCTTCGTAGGCTTTTTCCGTGCTCACACCCGGCACCCCTTCCGATGGGTCGAGGTTAAACCAATTGTCGGGCGCGCTCTCCTGAGCGCTGAGGGCGATAGCGGCCATCAAAAAGAGGCAAAGCCCAATCCATTTCTTGTTCAACATTTATCACTGTTTTTGTACTTTAAAATCATTGCGTCCTGGCTGCAAATTTAACAAGCCGGCTTGACGAAAGCAGGGTAAAATATTGCCATTCTTACTTTTCGCCAATTTCCGCAAAGGTAGAATTTCAGTTCGATTTCTTGGGTTAAAAAAACCAATAAAACCAGCTTTTGGATGGTTTAAACCCTTTTAAATTGGCGACTTTAACCCTGCTTTAACCAAAAACCCGTTATTTTCGCCCCCGTATGAAGTGGATCAAGCTTTACTTTCGGTTGCTCAACCGGTATTTGCAATACTTCTGCCGGGCCCGGACCCGATACGATGTGCATGCCCCATTTGCCTTCGAGCTGACCGAAGAAATCCTCGAAGATGACCGCCAGTATTACGCTTTTCAGGATATTGAGCTGTTGCGCAACGGGCTGCTGAAAGACCAGGCCCAGATTACAATTCAGGATTACGGGGCAGGCTCCCGCGTAGACCAGCGCAAGCAACGCGAAATCAGCAGCATCGCCCGCTGCAGTGCGGTCAGCCCATCTTCCGGCCGTTGGCTGTTCCGGCTGGTCCGGTTCCTAAGGCCCGCCACCTTGCTCGAGCTGGGGACATCTCTGGGGATATCCGGCGCTTACCAGGCCGCCGCTGCGCCCCCCAAAGCCCGGATGATCACCCTTGAAGGCTGCCCAAAAACCGCTGAGCTGGCCCGGGGCAATTTCCAGAAACTAGGGCTCGCCTCGGTCGATGTGCGGACTGGGCCTTTCGAGCAGCTGCTGCCGGCGGCTTTGTCCGAATTAGGGCGGCTCGACTACCTTTACATCGATGGGGACCACCGCCACGGGGCTACTGCTACCTACCTGAAAACCTGCCTGCCCTATCTCCACCCCCACTCCGTCGTCGTCCTGGCCGATATCCACTGGTCCGACGAAATGGAAACCGCCTGGGCAGCAATCCGGGAGCACCCGTCCGTACGCCTGTCTGTGGACTTATTCCACTTTGGCTTGCTTTTCTTCAGGCCCGAGCAAAAAACGCCCTTGCACCTGACCCTAATCCCGGCACGGTTCAAACCCTGGCGAATGGGCTTTTTCGGGTAACCTGCCCCGCCTGCCGGTGTTCAATGGCTATATTTACAAAAGCTTAACGCCCCCTTAATTTACAGGACATGCGCCGCCTTTATTTTAGAAGGGATAAATTGTTTCTACCAATTCACTTAACAACACCTAAAAATGGAAAAGACCGTAGAAAGCAAGCTGGCAAAACTGCTTGATATCAGCGAAGCTGAAGCCAACCGCATCTGGAACGCCACCGAAGAAGCCCTGATAGCCAGTATCCAGGAAGACCAGGAGCTCCGTCTTCGTGGCTTCGGCACCTTTGAGACCTTCGATCGCCCAGCGCAGCGTATTCAGCACCCCGTTACCAATGAGACCTACGATATCCCTGCCTACAAAGCCGTGGAGTTCCGGGCCAGCGCCAAGCTCCGCAAAGCCATCAATCCGGAAATGGACATTGAGGACGAAGTCTAAGGGCTATATCAAACGAAAGGGCGGCACCCAACCTCAAGCTTACCCGCGAGGTGCCGCCCTGTTCATCAATTGCTGTGCTCGTATTTCAGTTGCAAGGGGCAGGCAGCTCCCTCAACCGCCTACGATAGGCTTCCGGTAAATGGTTTGGGGTTTTGTTCATCAATTTTTTTCGCAGATATTTATACTGCAAACCTGAACCCCTATGAATAACACGATCGCGGCACTACTGCTTGTAGCTTTCCTCAACACGACCTTGAGCGCCCAGGAAAAGACCATACAAGGGCACGTTTACGGCCCTTCTGCCACCCCACTCGAAGGCGTCAGCGTTGCTTACCCCAACAGCAGCCTGGGTACCACCACCGACGAATACGGTTATTTTGAAATCCGAAAGGCCAGCCAGGCCGACTCCCTTGCCTTTTCCTATACCGGTTATCAAACCCAGCTGGTTGCTGTGCGGCAGCCGTCACCCATCCGGGTAGTGCTGAAGCCTACGGTCTACCAACTGGGTGAAGTGCTCGTTACCGGCTTTGGGCAGCAGGAGCGCCGCAGGCTGACCGGCGCGGTCAGCAAAACGGAAACCCGATCCTTTGAGCGCATCCCGGTCAACAGCTGGCAGCAGGCACTGCAAGGCCAGCTGCCGGGCGTTTCCATCACCCCCGCCTCCGGAGGGCCCGGAGCAGCCAGCAGCATCCGCATACGGGGCGTTGGCTCCATCAATGCCAATAACCAGCCGCTCATTGTCCTCGACGGAATCGTCCTGCCTGCGCAAAACGGCTCCTGGACCCTCGGCTTTCAGACCAACCCCCTGCTCACGCTCAACCCGGAAGACATCGCGTCAGTGGAGGTGCTGCAGGACGCCGCCTCTACCGCTATCTACGGGGCGCAGGCCGCCAATGGGGTATTGCTGATCACCACCAAACAGGGGCAGGCCCGCGCAAAGCCCCGGCTTCGGATGAGTTATTACGCCGGCGCCGCTTCCATCAGCAACCGCTTTGATCTGCTGAACGGGCCGGAATACGCCAGGCTATGGAACCAGGCAGCTCAGAATGCCGGTTTGACCAACCTGTTGTACGATGACCCGGCAGCTCAGCCGTCGGTCGACTGGCCATCCCAGCTGCTGCAGCGTGGCTTCCTGCAACAGGGGCATATCAGCTTGCAGGGCGGCAACGCCAACACGCAGTACTATGTGTCAGGCACCCTGCGCACCGAAGATGGCTATCTGAAGACCACCCGGCAACAACGCTATAATCTGCGGGCCAATCTGCAGCACCGCATCGACGAGCATTGGTCGGCCGGGCTCATGCTCGCCCCGGCACATGTAAAAGACTGGCGGGCAGGGCATCACTATCTGGGCAGCCCATTGGGGTGGGCCTCCTGGTTTTATCCCAATGCCCGTGCCTTCAACGAGCGGGGCGGTATCATCCGGGAACCGCTCTACACGGATATCGGCACGGGAGGCTTAAACGGTAACCCGCTGGTTGTCTTAACAGATCAGGAATCCATTATCAATACGCAGCAGATACTGGGGACAGGCTGGGTCGAATTTGCCCCCCTGCCCCACTTGCGGTTCAAAGCCAGCCTGTCGGGCGAAAGCACGCGGGAGTCAGAAGACAGCTACAACGGGCCAGCGACATTCTTCGGGCGCAACGGCGGCTCGGCTTCCCGCCTGCACCAGCACCAAAGCAGCCTGCAGGCAGCGGGGCAGCTCGACTGGCAGCCACAGCTAAAAGCCCCGCACGAGCTGCAGCTGACGGCAGGGTCACAGTATATCAGGCAGGATTTCATTGTAGATTTCGCCTTCGGAAACGGGCTCAACAGCGTGCAAATCCCCCTGCTCACTGGTGTTAATCAGTTGAACGAATACTTCACGGAGCGCTTTTCCGCCGCTTTTCTGGGCTACTTTGCCCGGGCAAGGTATGCCTACCGGGGCCGCTACCTGTTAGGGCTTTCGGCGCGCTACGACGGCTCCTCCCGCTTTGGGCAGGAGCAGCGCTATGGCTTTTTCCCGGCAGTCAGCGCGGGCTGGATCGCTGTAGACCGCCCGCTGCGGCAGGGGTACGCAGTCAATTTTCTGAAGGTGCGCAGCAGCCTGGGCCTTACGGGCAATGCGGGCATTGGCGACTTTGCGGCGCGCGGCCTGGCTAGATTCGGCAGAAGTTATCTGGGGGAGACTGGCTCGGTGGCTTTTTCCCTGGCCAATGAAGCACTAGGCTGGGAAGAAAACCTGCAGTGGAACACCGGGTTGGACCTCGGCCTGCTGGACGGGCGCCTCAATGCCTCCCTCGATTTTTTCATCCGTGATACCCGGCAATTGCTGCTGGAAACGCCGGTGCCAGCCACCAATGGCTTCTCCAGCCTGCTGAGCAACGCCGGCCAAATCCGCAATACCGGATTGGAGCTGGAGCTGGATGCAAAGCTATTGCGCGGGCCACTGCGGTGGAACCTTCAGCTGAACGGCGCCTGGCTGCGCAACCGGATGCGGGCCTTACCCGACACAGACGGAGACGGCATGGCCAACGACATCATCCTGAGTGACCACAGCCTGTTCCGCCCGGGGCAACCCGCCGGGGCTTTCTATCTGGTGCGCTACGCCGGGGTAGACCCGGAGAACGGTGATGCCCTGTATTACGACCTGGAAGGCAACACCCTGCCCAATCAGGCACCGGCGACCAACCGGCAAGTGACCGGCAGCCCTATCCCCGACTTTACTGGCGGCATGGGGCATCAACTGCGCTACGGCCGCTGGATGCTGTCGGCCTTCTTCCACTTCCGGCTGGGGCATCAGAAGTACAGCCTGAATACCCTCATACAGGATAATATGGGAAACGGCTCCAATCAATTGCGGTCCCAGCTCGATGCCTGGACGCCTGACAACCGGGTTACGGATGTCCCGCAGGCCCGGCTACGGCAAGTCAATGGCAGTCAGCCCTCTACCCGCTATTTGTTTGATGCCGGCTTTCTGCGGCTGCAAAACCTGTCGCTATCTTACGATTGGCCAGTGAATAAAAACCAGCTCCGGCTGTACGCTACAGCGCAAAACCTATGGACCTGGACCCGCTACCCCGGCCTCGACCCCAATACTGAATTTGGGCATATCCAATCCGCTGCGCAGGGCTACGACTTGTTCAGCTTGCCCGCCTCGCGGATCATCACCTTTGGAATAGAATATACCCTATGAAACACTTGTACCTTTGCTGCTTAATAAGCCTGCTGCTCACTTCCTGCAGCAGCTGGCTGGAAAGAGCGCCTATCGATGCGCTGAGTATCAAAAGCGCCTTTTCAACCCCACAGGAATTGAACAGCGCCCTTACCGGCTTGCACCATCTGCTGAGCCGGGAGGAGCTCTGCGGCCGTAATCAGCTGCTGTTTGCCGATCTGATCGGCGGCAACGCCCGGCTCGACTTCGGGGATTTTCGTACGATTGGAGAACTGCAGATGAACCCCTTCAACAGCCGGGTGCTGGAGCTGTGGGCAGGCAGCTACCAAGCCATCAACCAGGCTAACCTGATCTTGGCCGCCGTGGACGAAGTAGCGCAGGGCTACCCTGACTTCAGTGCGGCAGAGCAGGCACGGATACAGGGCGAGGCCCGCTTTGTCCGGGCGTATTTGTACCATCAATTATTACAGTACTTCGCCCGCCCTTACACGGAAAACAGCCAGGACTCCGTGGGCGTGCCATTGCTCACTCAGCCTATAGCGGATCAGGCAGCGCTGCAGTATCCGGGCAGGGCCAGCCTTGGGGAGGTATATAGCCAAATTTTTGACGACCTGGAGACCGCGCAGGAGCTGCTGGCGGAACCTGCATCCTACGGCCGGCCCGGCAATGCAGCAGTGGATGCGCTAGCCGCCCGCATACACCTGCAGCAGCGAAATTATGCAGCCGCAGCCGCAGCCGCAGACCGCGTCCTTAACGGGCCCTTCAGCTTGCTTTCCGGCCCGGCGGGCGTATTCCGGCAGGAAGGCTCGGCGGAAGAAGTCTGGTTTACGGCCGCTTCCGCGGAAAACCGCATGTTTGCCGGGTACAACTGGGCTTACGGTACCGCTTTTGTAGAGGCGGGCTTGATTAAGCAAACCGGTCTGACAGAGGAGCAGCGTGCGGCACTGCAGCAGGCGGGTTACCAGGCCATTGACCTGCGCGATACCGCGCAGGCTGGCATTGCCGACCCCCTGCTTTCAGCGGACGGGCTAAGGTGCCTGAAGTACGAGGATAGCGCTCTGGGTGACGATTCCCCGGTCATACGCTTGTCCGAATGCCTGCTGATCCGGGCAGAAGCAGCCCTGGAATTGGGCGACAAGCCTACCGCTGTGGCGCTGCTGAACCAACTGCGGCAGCGCAATTACCGCCTAGTAGATGAAAATGGGCAACTGATAAGCAATGGGTTCGCGTGGATTGAACTGCGTGCGGAAGACTATAACAAGGCCGAACTGATGCAGTTGCTAAGGCAGGAACGGCGACTGGAACTCGCCTTCGAGGGGCACTACCTGTTCGACTTGCAGCGCTGGCGGTCGCCCGTCCGCCCTGGCGTGCCCTGGGATGACCCCCGCCTGCGCCTCCCCATCCCCCAGCGGGAGCTGGATGCGAATCCGAATTTGGTGCAGAATCCGGGGTATTGAGGGAGCGCTTTGGGCTACAGCCGATAAATATCCTGAAGTTGCAGCGTTCCGGCTTCAAGCACAGGCACTTCCGCTTCGGAGGCACTAAATTCCTCGATCAGCCAGGTGCCTTCTGCGTCCTGGCGCCGGTAGCTGATGATAGTAGTCGATTCGCTGTCGATGTACAGGATTTGCTGAAGCGCCGGTATGGTTTTGTAATGCTGGAATTTCTGCCCCAAATCAAAATTGCGGGTATTTTTGGAAAGGACTTCTACGATCAACTTGGGATTCACCACAGCGGTCATGCCGCCTTTCAACTGTATGCGTTCGACCGGCCCTTCTACTACGCTGCAGTCGGCATTATAGTAGAGCTTGCCGGCTTCCAATGTGGTAATGGGGAGGTTACTGCCGAAAATCTGGCAATTACTGCCTGATAACAAATTTCCTACAAGGCGAATAAATTCGGCTATGATGGCTTCGTGTTCTTCCGTTCCATATCCCATAAAAGAGAGGATTTTGCCCTCGTCGTACTGCACGGGGTACTCTCCTTTCTCCAGGATACAGAGAAACGTGTCCCAGCTGGCTTCCACGGCGAGTACTTCGCCCATGGGGAGGCGTTCTTTGAGGGTGAGTGGTATGGTGGTGGTGTCGGCCATGGTTGTGGATTAGCTAAGGTAAGATAAGATACAGGTTTTGGGGGAGATTTGCCAAGAAATGGAGAATGAGGGTATGCACTGGGCAAAGGCAGCTTGACTAAGTAGTAAACTTTTGTTAACTTTAAACGATGAATTACTTACAGGAAGGACTTAAAAAGATAATTAACGCCCTGACTGCTGAGGATATCGACTATATGATAGTAGGTGGCTTTGCTGTCAACTTCTACAATAGGGCCAGATTTACCGTGGATATAGATTTTGTTTTGCAAATATACCCGCATCACGTTCTGCGAATATTGCAACACTTTCCGGATTGGATACCATTTTTGGAAAGCTTCGAGGAAAGTGCAAGTAAGGGTCAAGTGTTCAATATTACCGACTTTGAGACAGGAGTAAGGTATGACTTCATGACTTATCAAGACACAGACTATAATTGGACGGCATTTGAGCGCAGAAGGAAAGTCGATTTTCTAGGAATAGAATGCATGATCGCCTCTGCTGAGGATCTCATCATTTCTAAACTTATATGGTATGGTATGTCCAAGAGCGAAAAGCAGCTTGCGGACATTACTTTCCTTTTAGAAGAAGTGGACCTTAACTATCAATATCTAAGGCTTTGGACTCAGCGACAAAATATTTTGACTTATGGGCTATTTTGAACAATCGAATTCAAGTAGGGCATCGGAATTGGCCTATGCAAAATGGTACGCTCAGCAAACAGACGAAAGAAAAGCCAAGATGCTATGCGATATATTCCAATTCGGTGTAATGACCATTAAACATAATGCACATAAGGCTAACCCCATGCTCACTGAGCCTGAATTGATGCTGCGATACATGGAGTATAACCTCAAGCCTTCTACCACTCCCGATGTTTTTGAATTCATCCGCCAAAAGATGCTGGAACGAGCCGAAGAAGAATGGAAAGCCCGCTTCCGCGCTATGAAAAAAGACCTGGGCTGGACATACGGCGACATGGCTAAATTTATAGGTGCAAAAAGCGGCGACTCCCTCAAGGCATCTGTGAGCCGGAAGCTGCCGGGTTTTGCGAAGCTGGCAGTTTGTGTATACGAGCAGGCGAAGGAGCAAAAAGAGAGCGGAAAGGCAGAAAAGAAAGGTTGATCAGAAGGTATTTGCCAGCTTCTGCATGCCTATCGCCGTTGCACCCTTCACGCCCGTACAGCGTGCCGCTCCGATTGCCATCAGAGTTGCATGAACCCAAAAACCACCGCGCCCCTGCCTGCCCCCTTCAATTACGATACGCCCCATGCCGGTAGTACTTCGGCCGCGTATCCACCCGCACATGCAGCCAATACACGCCCATGCGGGCGGTGCTGAGCCAGCGTTTGCCTTCTTGGATTGCAGCGGCATAGCACGCCCCTACGCTTTGCCAGAAGGCGTCCTGCTGGGCAGCAGGGGCATGCCTCACAAAGCTGCCGAGGTGGCTGTAGTGCTGGGGGGCTATTTCGGGTGTGGGGGCGATGAGGTGGGCATCGCCGCCTAGGTTGGGGAAGTCGGCTACGTGTTGGGCACCGGCGAAGTGCTGCGCGAAGGCGTTGGGCTCTGCTGTTACTTTATGGATGTTCTTGCTTTTGACGAGCACAAATTCGCAAGGCTTATCCAGATCGGCCTTTGTGATGGGCGGGTGCTCCCAGAAGTAGCCTTTAAATTCGGCATTGGCGAGGAGGTGGTTGTAGGAGGTGCGGATGTCCGGGTCGTTTATCAGTCCTTCGATGAAGTGTTGGAAGGTGATGGGCTGTTTTCGACGAATCTGTAGTGATGAGTGGTGCCTTGCTTCGCGACGGACGCCTGTATAGCCATAGTACTGAAATTTAATTGGCTTCAAGTAACAATAAAGAAACCATGGAGGCCTGCCTGCTTTTGTCACCCCCCAAACCAATCCCGCCGCATCCCCGCCGGCACCTCAAAGTGCCGCTGCTTGTAAGTATCAAAGTAGCCCACCATCTGCCGGGCCATCCGCGTGGAAAACCAGTCGATGAATACCGACAGAGGCTCCTGCACCTTGTCCTCCAGCCGCTCCCCTGCCCGGAATAGCGATTTCAATACCAGTGGCGCTGCTGCCGGCAAACAACCGGCGGGAGGCGTAATGCCCAGCATTTGCGCCCGCTGCGTACCAATCAGGTAACGGATCAGGCTGCGGGGCGCATCGTCCATGCGCTCGGCGGGCAGGGTTTGCTCCGCAAATGCTACCAGGGCCTGCGCCAGCAGCTGCCCGGCCTCCGACGCTGCGGCTTGCCGTTTCAGGATAGCCTCCAGCAAGGCACGGGCATCGTCCAGCCCGGCGGGCAGCAGGCGCTCATCGACCCCCAGCAAGGCGCCTACCCCTTTCCAGCAGTGCAGATAGGCTTCCAGCCGCGCGGCGGGCTCGGTGATTGCAAACTGCCCCAGGCCGTCAGTCACCGCTACGCTGAAGGTCATCAGGGTGACGGCCAGGTCTTCCTGATTAATAGGCACCCCCAGCCGGGCTGTATCCCAATGCGCTGCGGATATGAAGTGGCGGATCGCGGCGTGGATAAGCCGTACCTTTTGTATCGACTGCACGCCTAAGCCGCCGGGCGCCAGACCGCCGGGCGTCATTACGTCCATCAGAAACTGGCCGGTCTCAGCAATCCGGCGCGTGAAGATGGTAATGTCCTTCTTATCGTGGGCCAGGCGGCTCGTCTGCACCAGTACCTCTGCCCCGTTTTTGCAGCAATACAGCAGCGGCAGGGATTTGTAGTATAAAAACAGCAAAAACTTCGGGCCATGGTCCCGGAAAAGGGCGTGCGCCATTTCTACCTGCTGCCAGTCCACCCAATACGGCAGCTCCCGGGTGGCGGCCCAGTAAGGCCGCAGAGCAGCCGGCAGTTCATCCAGCGGCATTTCAATGCGGCGGATCAGCAGATCAAACAACCGCCGGGCTTCGCCTGGCCCTTCGGCTTCCACAAGCTGGGCTACAGCTTCGTCCGCCAAAGGGTCGGCGGCCTGCCGCATCTTGGCCAGCATTGCATTATTCCATTCTTTCTTTTCAGGCATAGCTTTTGGGATTGCATGAAGGCATAGCTTTCAAGTAAGATACATACTTTACGAGCAATGCAAGACTAAATCGCTGAGGTTTTCTATATGGTTGACCGTGTACCGGCCCGCAGCTTCAGTACCTAATAATAGTTAGGCCCTATACCTAAATCGGCAGACTCTATACCCAAAGACCGGTACGCCTAACCGCATTTTTGCCAAATAAAACCCGGCATCCACCGCAAAAACCCCTCATCGTTCCAGTAATTCCGCCCCTTGCCAAACAGCTGGGCCCCTGCTTCAACGGGCGATACCTAAAAAGGTGTAACATTCCTTAAACCTTATTTGTACTTTTTTGTATAAATTCCTGACATTTGCGTTGAATTAGTCTAAATAACCAGAGTAGAAAAAACCACATAGATTATGAGCGATTCCATGCAGACGCTGGAGCAGCATACGAAAAGCGACTATAAATACGGCTTCACCAGCAACATCGAAACAGACAAACTGCCCAAAGGGCTAAGCGAGGATGTGGTACGCGCCATCTCTGCCAAAAAGAAGGAGCCGGAATGGCTCACCGAATGGCGGGTGAAGGCCTATTACCAGTTCCTGGAGATGAAGGAGCCGAAGTGGCCAAATGTAGATTACCCGCCGGTAGACCTGCAGGATATCCACTATTACGCCGCACCGAAGAAGAAAAAGAAGCTGGAGAGCCTCGATGAAGTCGACCCGGAGCTACTGGATACCTTCAACAAGTTGGGCATCCCGCTCGAGGAGCAGAAAATGCTGGCGGGCGTTGCCGTGGACGCCGTGATCGACTCGGTTTCTGTAAAGACAACGTATAAGGAAAAGCTGGCAGAGCTGGGCATTATCTTCTGTTCCTTTAGCGAAGCGGTGCACAACCACCCGGAGCTGGTCAAGAAATACATCGGCTCCGTGGTGCCAGCCAACGACAATTACTTTGCAGCCCTCAATTCGGCGGTATTCAGCGACGGCTCCTTTGTCTATATCCCCAAGGGCGTCAAGTGCCCCATGGAACTGAGCACCTATTTCCGCATCAACGAGCGGGACACCGGGCAATTCGAGCGCACCTTGATTGTTGCCGAAGAAGCTAGCCAGGTTAGCTACCTGGAGGGCTGTACAGCCCCGATGCGCGACGAAAATCAGCTGCACGCCGCAGTCGTTGAGCTTGTCGCAATGGATGATGCGACCATCAAGTACTCGACCGTACAGAACTGGTACCCGGGCGACAAGGAAGGCAAAGGCGGTATCTACAACTTCGTGACCAAGCGGGGGCTCTGCAAAGGCACCAACTCGAAGATTACCTGGACGCAAGTGGAGACCGGCTCTGCCGTGACCTGGAAATACCCGAGCTGCGTGCTGCTGGGCGACAACTCCGTAGGCGAGTTCTACTCCGTGGCGGTGACCAACAACTATCAGCAGGCGGATACGGGCACTAAAATGACGCATATCGGCAAAAACACCCGCAGCACCATCATCTCCAAGGGTATTTCTGCCGGGTTCAGCAACAACTCCTACCGCGGCCTGGTCAAAATTGGCAAGAAAGCCGAAAATGCGCACAACTTCTCCGTATGTGACTCTCTCCTCATGGGCGACAAATGCGGCGCGCATACCTTCCCCTATCTGGAAGTAGAGAACCATACCGCTAAGGTGGAGCACGAGGCAACGACCTCTAAGATCGGCGAAGACCAGCTGTTCTACCTCATGCAGCGGGGCCTTGACGAAGAGGATGCCGTAAATACCATTGTGAATGGCTTTGCCAAAGAAGTATTCAACGAGCTGCCGATGGAGTTTGCCGTAGAAGCACAGAAACTACTGGCGATCAGCCTGGAAGGCAGTGTAGGCTAAAACGGACCCTCTGAAACAGGTGGAGGCAATGCCTTAGCCTCCCCCCTCTTTTGATCACGATCTAAAACATCAAACCATAATGCTGACAGTAAAAGACTTAAAAGTTTCGGTTGAAGATAAAACCATCCTAAACGGTATTAACCTGGAAGTAAAGCCAGGTGAAGTGCACGCGCTCATGGGGCCCAACGGTTCTGGAAAAAGCACCTTCGCCAACGCTATCGCGGGCCGGGAAGATTACGAAGTAGACGCCGGCAGTATTGAATACAAAGGCGAAGACTTGCTGGAGATGGAGGTCGACGAGCGCGCCCTGGCCGGCATCTTCATGGCTTTTCAGTACCCCGTTGAAATCCCGGGGGTAAGCACATCCAATTTTTTAAAGAGTGTCGTGAATGCCAATCGCAAAGCGCGCGGCAAAGAGGAATTTAATGCGATGCAAATGCTGAAATTCATCCGCGAAAAGATTGAGATGGTGGGCATGGACGAGAAGTTCCTGCGCCGTTCCCTAAATGAAGGCTTTTCCGGTGGTGAGAAAAAGCGTAGCGAAATGCTGCAAATGGCACTGCTGGAGCCTGCACTGGCTATCCTGGACGAGACGGACTCCGGCCTCGACATCGATGCCCTGCGCATTGTGTCGGAAGCCGTAAACAAGCTCCGTACCGAAGACCGTTCTTTCATCATCGTCACCCATTATCAGCGCTTGCTCAACTACATTGAGCCGGATTTCGTGCACGTGATTTACGATGGCCGCATTGTGAAGTCTGGCGACAAAAGCCTGGCATTAGAGCTGGAGGATAAGGGCTACGACTGGATCAAGCAGGAAGTGGACGCACTCGCCGTATGAACTGCTGAGTTGGTCATGCTCAACTCCCGTATTATACCTCCTCCAATTGTAGACCTTTAAGATATTGTTACCCTTATGTCAACATCCGTAGCACAAGACCGGTACGCGGAAGAAAAAAAACAATTCCGCGACCTCTTCAATAAAACCGAGGCGGCCAATCAGGGGCCCGCCCACCCGCTTGATGAATACCGTCAGCGGGCCATGCAGCTGGCAGAGCAGCTGGACTTCCCAACCCGCCGCTGGGAAGAGTGGAAATACACAAGTGTCAACCGATTGCTGCAGCCGGATTATCAGATCGGGCAGTTGCAAGAAATTGAGCGCAGCACGATTACCAACTTTTTGCCGGAAGGGCTGGATGCCCATCTGTTGGTCTTTATCAATGGGCGCTACAGCGAAGCCCTCTCGCAAGCCACCGAATTGCCGGCCGGCATGACGGTTATACCGCTGCGGGAAGCCATGGACAGTGACCGCTTTGGTGCCATTGCCCGGGCGCAGCTCGATCACATTTTGGAAGGGCAGGAAGACATATTTATCGCGCTTAATACTGCTTTCTCCCAGCACAGCCTTTTCCTGCACAGCGATAAGAATGTCATTTGCGAAAAGCCGATCTATATCCTGCACCTTTCAGCCAATGCCTCCACACCGGTGCTGAATAACCACGCAAACATAGCGATCGCGGAGACCGGCAGCCAGTTCACCTACATCGAAGGGCAGTTTGAAATGCCGGGTGCACAGGGGGCT
Source organism: uncultured Phaeodactylibacter sp. (assembly GCA_964575505.1). Taxonomy (GTDB): domain Bacteria; phylum Bacteroidota; class Bacteroidia; order Chitinophagales; family Saprospiraceae; genus Phaeodactylibacter. Next base: position 31,486 of record CAZNSK010000003.1, on the reverse strand, counting down.
TACTTCAACAACATCTTCAACCGCATCGTAGCCAAAAGCAATGCCCATATCCACCACTACTGCCTGCAGCAAGAAGGAGTGGAAGGGTTTGTCATTAATAATGTGGATGCGGAGCAAGAGCGCGACAGCACCTTTTCCAACTATACCCTTGATTTGGGTGGAAGGCTGGTGCGCAACAACCTCAATACCCTGCACAAAGGTTCTAACCTGACTACCAACTACTATGGTATCTACTTCGGGAAGGAAAAGCAGCATATCGACAACCACACCTTCATTGACCATGCCCAGCCCCATTGCCAGAGCAACGAGCTCTACAAAGGTATTATGACCGACCGGGCACGTGGCGTATTCAACGGCAAAGTGATGGTGCGGCAGGATGCACAGAAAACCAACGCCTTTCAGCAGAGCAGCAGCCTCGTGTTGTCCAACAAAGCAGAAATGGACAGTAAGCCGCAGCTGGAAATCTTCGCCGATGACGTTAAATGCAGCCACGGCGCTACCATAGGCCAGTTGGACGAAAAGTCTGTATTCTACCTGCGCAGCCGGGGGCTCACAGACACACAGGCGCGGGCGATGCTGCAGCACGCCTTTATCGCGGAGGTCCTCGACTACTTCCCGCATGAGCCCATCCGGGATTTTGCGGAAGCACTGATTACTCAAAAATTTGAGCAATAAACAACATGGAAATTACCGCCCAGAAAGCGTTCGATATTGATAAAATCCGTAAGGAGTTCCCACTGCTGGAGCGGGAGATGAATGGCAAGCCCATCGTCTTTCTCGACAGCGCCGCTTCCAGCCAGAAGCCCAACCGGGTGATTGAACGGCTGAATGAATACTACCGGCAGGGGCACGCTAATGTGCACCGTGGGGTATACCAGCTGAGCCAGGAGGCCACCACGGCCTTCGAAGAAGCCCGGGAACTGGTACGCGGGTTCATCAATGCCCCCTCCGAAAAGGAGGTCATCTTCGTGCGCGGCTGTACGGAAGGCATCAACCTTATTTCGTCCTCCTACGGCCGTAAGTTTATCAATCAGGGAGACGCGGTGCTCATCACCGCTATGGAGCACCACAGCAATATTGTGCCCTGGCAGATGATCTGCGAAGAGCGGGGCGCTGAACTACGTGTGGCGCCGGTCAATGATGAGGGCGAGTTGATTCTGGAAGACCTTGATAAGTTGTTGGACGCAAAAGTCAAGATCGTTTCCCTCGTCCACGTATCCAACACCCTGGGCACCATCAACCCGGTCAAAGAAATTATCGGCCGGGCCCACGAGCTCGGCATCCCGGTGCTGGTGGATGGTGCACAGGCAATTCCGCATACTCAGGTCGATGTGCAGGCGCTTGATGCTGACTTCTACACCTTCAGCGGGCACAAAATGTTTGGGCCCACCGGCATAGGCGTGCTGTACGGCAAGGAAAAGTGGCTGGAGCAGATGCCGCCCTACCACGGCGGTGGCGAGATGATCAAGACGGTCACCTTTGAAAAAACCACTTATAATGAGCTGCCGCATAAATTCGAGGCCGGCACACCGGACATCTCCGGCGTCATTGGCCTGGGCGAAGCGGTCCGGTACATACAGGAAATCGGCTACGAGCACATCAGCCGGCACGAGCATGAGCTGTTGGTGTACGCCACCGAGCAGCTTTCGCAAATTGACGGCCTGCGCATCATTGGCACCGCTAAGGAAAAAGCCAGCGTGGTGTCCTTCCTGGTCGATGGCGTGCACCCCTACGACTTAGGGGCTATCCTCGACAAATTGGGGATTGCCGTGCGTACCGGGCACCACTGCACGCAACCGCTGATGGATCAATACGGCATACCGGGTACGGTGCGCGCCAGCTTTGCCTTCTACAACAATACGGAAGATATCGACCGGCTCGTAGAGGGAATCAATCGGGCAGTCAACATGTTGCAATAGAAAACATCCTCTATGACCTTAACAATTCCCGATATTGCTCTGGAGCGAATGAATATCACCCAGGAAGAGCTACGCCTTGAGCTAGCGGCATTACTTTACGAAAAGCCGTCCCTTTCTTTTGGTCAGGCAAAAAACCTTGCTGGCTTATCTCATCTGGGGTTTCAGCATGCCCTGAAAAAAAGAAATATTCCGCTAAATTATGATGTAAAAGCTTTTCATGAGGATTTAGAAACACTAGGCATAAAACCTAAAGACGCTACTGATGACAGTAGTCAGTGATACATCGGCGCTTACCAATCTTATTAAGATTGACCAGCTCGAAATGCTTAAAGCAGTATTTGGAAAAATCATAATTCTTGATGTTCTCTACAAACTGAACGAATTATAGACAATGCAAGACATCAACAACATCCAAGACGAAATCATCGACGAATTCGCTTTTTTCGGAGACTGGATGGAAAAATACGAATACATCATCGACCTCGGGAAATCCCTCCCGCTGATTGATGAGCAATACAAGGACGAAGATCACCTCATCAAAGGCTGTCAAAGCCAGGTGTGGCTGCATGCTGATGACGAGGCTGGCAAGGTCAATTTCACCGCCGACAGCGATGCCGTCATCACCAAAGGCATTATTGCCCTGCTCATTCGCGTGCTGTCGGGGCAAAACGCAGAAGATGTTGCTAAGGCAGACCTTTACTTCATCGATAAGATTGGGCTCAAGGAACACCTCTCCCCCACCCGGTCTAACGGCCTGGTCAGCATGGTCAAGCAGATGAAAATGTACGGCTTAGCCCTTAACGCAAAAAGCTAATTATGGATAAAGCAGCGCTCGAAGCAAAAATCATCGAAGCTATAAAAACCGTATACGACCCGGAAATTCCGGTCGATATATACGAACTGGGCTTAATTTACAATATTGACATCAACGATCAGGGGGCGGTGCAGCTCCGTATGACCCTCACCACGCCCATGTGCCCTGTAGCCGACTCCCTGCCTATGGAAGTCCAACAGAAAATCGGAATGGTAGAGGGCGTAAGTGACGTAGAGCTGGAGGTCGTCTACGACCCGCCCTGGAACAAAGAGATGATGAGCGAGGAAGCCCGGTTTGCCCTCGATATGTTTTAAAACAGTGGTGGCTTTGATACCGCTTATCCGCCAAAAATCTAACTTTCAAAGTCCAACATAACCCGCTATGAAAATTTCAGCACAAGATGAATATGGGTTGCGTATTCTGATCCGCATTGCAGAAGCTGACGAACAAGAGGGCTTGAGCATTCCGCAAATCAGTGAACTGGAAGGCATGTCGGTAAGCTACGTAGGCAAATTGACGCGTGCCCTCCGCCTGGCTGGGTTTATTGAAAGCACAAGGGGGCAAAAAGGCGGGTACATTTTAGCCAAACCGGTAGAGGACATCAATATCGGAGAAGTCCTTCGGGCCTTGGGCGGCGCCCTCTTTGATGAAGGTTTCTGCAGCAAACACTCCGCTGGTTTTAACATTTGCACCAATTCGGTCGACTGCTCGGTGCGGTCGCTTTGGCGCATTGTACAGCAATCCCTAGACCACGTGCTTGGCCAAATCAGCCTACAAGACCTGCTTGCTACCGAACAAGAAGCCAACCGCTCCCTCGAACGCATCTTGGAGCAAATCCAACCGGCTGTTTAAGCCGCTTACCCAAAATTTATAACATAAAAAGTGTACCTTTAGGCAAGAGAAAACGATCTGGGAATGCTACACCGACCCCTCCTTGCCTTGCTTATAGCACTAATGGCTACGCCGCTTTGCGCGCAACCTGCTCCTGCTTACATTATTGACGCGGATACCGGTAATGAAATGGATGACCTTTACGCCATTGCCCGCGCGCTGGCGCCGGATGGCTTGAAGGTACTGGCCTTACAGTCCGCCCACTTCAACAACCCCCAACTGCTGACCGACCCCAACTGGCATATTTATCCTACCGAAGACATCAACACTGTGGCGATCAGCCAATACCTAAACGAGCAGCTCACCATAGACTGCCGACAGTGGATGATCCCCAAACTGCGCGGCTGTGACCGCATGCTGGGCTACGCCTGGGGCTTCTACGAAGGCGCGCCCATCCCCCGAAGCCCCGCCACTCAGTTCATCATTGACCATGCCCGGAAAGCCAGCCCCGATGATAAACTCAACATCATTTGCCTGGGCGCCTCTACAAATGTGGCCTCTGCCCTGGCGCTGCGTCCGGAACTTGCGGCCAATATGCGGGTGTACCTGCTGGCTGCCAAGTACGACACCAAATCCAAAGCCTGGAACAAAAATTCGTTTAATGTGCGGAATGACCTCAATGCCTTCGACCTGTTGCTCAACAGCGAAGACCTGGAGTTGTGGATTATGCCTGGCAATATCGCCCGGCAGCTTACCTTTTCCCGCTCGGAGGCATCGGATATGCTGAACAACTGCGCCTCATCCGCCCTTTGCCGGCGGCTCGGGCGCCGGTGGGGCGAAGTCAGTGCCGGCAAAGAATGGATCATGTGGGACCTGGCGCTTGTGCAGGCCTTGATAACACCGGAGCTGGCGAGCTATGAACGGGTCAAGACCCCGCCAGAAAATACCAAACGGAAAATTCACGTTTACACCGAAATTGATGCGCCCGCCATGCGGGCGGCGTTTTGGGAAGCCTTGCTTAGCTGGCAAGTGAACTGAGGCTCAACCCAAGCCCCCGCCTTTACTGCCCGGCAAAGCGGTAGCGGTCCTCTATGTACTTGATGATTTCGCTGCTTTTCTTAATTTTAATATTAGCGGAACCGGTACGAATATAAAAGACCTCTTGCTCATTGCCCTTCTTGTCTACATCCCGGTAGAATACCGGCGACTTAGCCGGCGGCGTGTCAATGCGGAAAATCATATGGCCGTCAATCTCCTCAATGTCAAAGGATAGCTGCGTAGCGAAGAAAGACCCCAGGTTGCGCTGCACCGCACTGGTAATGCTCCGCTTGAAATTATCAACATCCGAAGTCGAGGCGTCGAGCCCGATGATCTTGCCCTCGTCATCGACCCCGCAGAATACCGTTCCCCCATTCAGGTTCATAAAAGCCGAAAGGGTTTGTATGATCTTGTCGCGGTGGTACTTATCAATAGATTCCTTGAACTCCACCATATCGCTCTCCCCTTTGTCGATAATCCGCTTGCTGTTGGCCGATTCATCTGCGACGAGGTAGGTTATAATCTTCTGGGTGAGGGCCCAGGTAAGCTTGAGCTTGAGCGGCTGACTGATTTCATCGGCATCGAAAACATGCTTCTTGTCGAAGACAATCAGCTTGGATGGCTCGGTAGCGCGGATGGTGCCCAACCGGGACGTTTTATTGAAAATGGCGATTTCGCCAAACAGTTGCCCCTTGGTGTACGACTTCGGCTCTTTTCTGGAAAGATACAGGATCAGGCGCCCGTAGTGGACAATGTAAAAGGACTCCCCTTTTTGCTCTATGGAAAATACTTCGTGCCCAGCTTCGTAATCCACCACCCGGGCTACTTTGGCAAGTTGGTGTATCTCGCTGTCCTCCATGGAAGACAGCTCTGCACAGTTGCGCAATGTCTTTACGATGTCGTCGTTCATTATTTTTTACCAGTGTTTGACTTGACCTATTTGTGCAGCCAGACCTACAGCCTGAGCCTGCTTTCATCCGACTAAAGCTAAAGAAAAATTTGGTAGATAAGCTAAAAAAACACCGATAAAAGCACCGCAGGCTGCTACCCGATCAGCCGCTGAGCGGAGAAGGCGCACCAGCCGATAAAGCCCAACAGACCAAAAATCAGCAGGTACTCGTCCCATGAAGCGTCTACCTCTGCGCTCACCGCCCGGGAAACGCTGATGCCGCCGTCCGGCTGCTCCCGAAGCAGCCGGTACTGGTAGTGCATACCAGGATTGACCTTAACATCCCAAAAATTATACTCCTGCTGCGGGCCATTGGCCACCACTGCGCCAATGGATTCCCAATGCAGCCCTTTCAGCGACCGCTGCACAATGTAGGCGGCATTGCTGTCCGCCACAGGCGTGATCCAGGATAAGAGCGTGGATACGTGGTGGGGCTTAACAACAAAACTCCTCAGGCCAAGCTCTGCGTTTAGCGGTTGTTGCAGGGCTGCCGTTTTAACCACTGCCGGGTGGGTAGCTGTAGTGGAGGCAATAAGCGCCTCGGCCGGCTTACCGGAGCGCCCGCCGGAAGCCAACAAAGGGTTTAGCCCGGCAAGGGCAAGGCATACGGCAAACGGAAAAGCTTTCGCAAAGTTTTTCATGGACAAACAGGTAGATAGTAGTTAGCAAATAGGCTAAGGGCTAATTGAACGGCTTGCAGTACTTGGTGTTTGAAAGAACATTGCCTTAAAATACTACAATCCGGGACCGCCTGCCGATGGCAGTACGGACTAGTGTGGCTACAGTAAGTGTTTGTTGTGATCTTAACGAAAGGATGATGTAAATATAGTATATCGCGTCTTTAATTTCAATAAAATGAGCCATTCATTTAAACAAGTCTTGCAGCAGCACCTGCTCGAGGAGCATTACGGAGCTGTAATCAAAGCCCTTACTACGCTGGCAGACCAAATGGGCGATAACAGACTGATGAATAATGCCGTACTCTACTACCAGCGCCTACAGCAGCTACAGCAATTGGAAGCAAAGGGGGCACCCTACCCTGATGCGCACAGGCAGCTGAAGGAACAAATCCGGCAGGGGCTGTGGCAGCTCATCGAACAGGCGGCCTCCTAAGCTGCCGGTTCCCTTGCCAGCTCCTAATCTTTGCATTATAATTTGAATAGAACCAAAACAATAGCGTACCTTTGCAGCGAAATTCGAGTAGCGGCAGCCAGCCCTGCTTTCCGGCAGGGGACTGAGGCTCGCAAGGGGCGGGCCAGCACAGGCAGTGTTATTGAACGGCACTGCCTCGGAGAAGGAGCAACTCCATTCCGATCTGACAGGCTCAAATGCTACTCTTTACCGCTGCCCGGAGTGCAGCCTAATTGATCTTACATGAGTACATTTGAGTCGCTGGGCCTGTCCCAGCCCATTACCGAAGCGGTGGGTGCCATCGGCTTCGAGAACCCTACGTCCATTCAGGAACAAGCTATCCCCCGATTGCTATCCGGGGAGGAGGACTTCATCGGCCTGGCGCAGACCGGCACCGGCAAGACCGCCGCATTCGGCCTGCCGCTGATTCAGCGCACCGACGTCGCTCTGCCCTTCGTGCAATCTCTTATCCTGGCGCCTACACGGGAGCTGTGCCTTCAAATCAGCCGGGAGCTCGAAAGCTTTTCCAAGAACCAGCCCGCCCTGAAAGTGTTAGCCGTCTACGGGGGCGCCCCCATTGGCCAGCAAATTAAAGGCCTGAAGCAAGGCGTGCACGTGCTGGTGGCAACCCCCGGCCGGCTGCGCGACCTGATGCGCCGCGGCAAGGTCGACTATGCCCATTTGCAGCACGTCGTTCTCGACGAGGCCGACGAAATGCTGAACATGGGCTTTAAAGAAGAAATCGATGAAATCCTGGAATCGGTGCCGGAAGAACGCCGGACCTGGCTTTTTTCTGCCACCATGCCCCGGGAAGTCCGCCGGATTTCGGAAGCCTACATGACGAACCCCTTCGAGCTGTCCGTTGGCCAGCAAAATAGCTCGAATGCAGATATTCAGCATCAGTTTGTCGTACTCCGGCCCGCAGAGCGGTACGAAGCACTGCGCCGGTTTTTGGATATGAACCCCGCTGTATTCGGACTGGTCTTTTGCCGCACCCGGCGCGAAACGGCCGAAATTGCCGAACGCCTGTCCCGCGACGGCTATAAAGCCGACGCCATTCACGGCGACCTCAACCAGCCTCAGCGCGACCGCGTAATGGGCGCCTTCCGGGACCGCCGCCTGAAAGTGCTGGTGGCCACCGACGTGGCTGCCCGCGGGATCGATGTGGACAACATCACCCATGTGTTCCACTTCAATATCCCAGACGATATCCACTTCTACACCCACCGGGCCGGCCGCACCGGCCGGGCAGGCAACAAGGGGCAATCTATTGTGCTGGCCCACCCCAAGGACCGGCACTTGCTCAGAAAGCTGGAGAAAAAGGCGAATATCCAATTCGAGCCCGTGGAAATCCCCAGTGGGCAGGCAATCTTCCAACAGCGGCTGTTAGGCTTTTTTGAAAGAATCGCGGAAACCACGCCGAACCCGGAACTTCTACCCTACCTCCCGGAACTTATCGAGCCTCTCGAAAGCCTGAGCCGGGAAGAGCTGCTCCTTAAGGTAGCCTCCGCTACGATGAGCAAGCAAATGCAGCAGTATGCCAAAAGCAAGCCGCTTGGCCAGAAGCCTTCTAAAAACGGCCACGAGCTCACAACCGCTGAAAGCCGCCGAGTCTTTATCAATATCGGCCAAATTGATGTGCATGGCAAAGGAGAATTGCTTGCCTTCCTCTGCGAAAAAGCAGACGTCGCAGGGTCTGCTATTGGCAAAATCGACCTGCAGCACAAGCACGCTTTCGTACAGGCAGAAGTGGAAGCCGCTGCCCGGCTGATCAACAAACTGGATGGCAAGCCTTTTCAGGGCCGTACCCTTAGAGTGAACGATGGCGGGCCCCAACCCGGCAAAAGCAAAAAGAAGCGCCGCCGGTTCCCCAAGCGGGGCAAAAAAGGCAAGCCCGGCAAAAAGCGCTAAAGCCAATGTGGTAATCCTGACAATTTCTGCTATATTAGACACCGTACGGGTGGCCACTCCGGCCGCCCTATTTTTTCATTAAATCAGGTAAACCAACTATGGCAGAATCAACGGGCACCCAGCCCAGCGTAGCGTATTTTTGCATGGAGTACGGCCTAGACAACCGCTTCAAAGCATATGCCGGCGGCCTCGGCATCCTGGCCGGTGACTACATGAAGGGGGCAAAACAGTACGATTACCCCATCGTCGGCATCGGCATCAAATGGAAACAGGGCTATACCGACCAATACATTGGCGAGGACGGCAAGCCTTATGACTCCTATAAGAACTATGAGTACGACTTCATGGAAGATACAGGCATCACCGTGCAGGTCGAAATCCGCAACCGGCCGGTCGCCTGCAAAGTCTGGAAACTCGAAGCCTTCGATAATGCCCCCCTGTACCTGCTGGATACCGATGTGCCCGGAAACGAAGACGCCTGGATCACCGGGCAGCTGTACGGCTGGTTCGGGGAAGAACGCATTGCGCAGGAGCTGGTGCTAGGCGTCGGCGGCATTCGCGCCCTGCGCTCATTGGGCATTGACGTCGACATCTACCACTTCAACGAAGGGCATGCACTGTTCGCGGGCTTTGAGTTGATGCGGGAGAAAATGGAGGACGGCATGACCTTCGAAGAAGCCTGGGCGGCCAGCAAGGATGAAATTGTCTTCACCACCCACACGCCCGTTATACAAGGCAATGAATCCCACCCTATTGACCGCCTAATGTACATGGGCGCCAATCTGGGGATGAAGCCAAGCCATCTGCGCCGAATCGCCGGCGACCCTTTCAATATGACCGTAGGGGCGCTCCGCCTTTCCAAAAAATCCAACGCCGTAGCTCAGCTCCACGGCCAGACCGCCAATAAGATGTGGAAGCACATCCACGACCGCTCCGATATCGTTGCCATCACCAATGGCATTCATCAGGGCACTTGGGTCGACCAGGCGATGCTGGATGCCGCCGAGGCGGGCGAAGACCTGTGGGAGCCCCACCTCAAAAACAAGCGGGCGCTCATTGAACTCGTCAAGCGCAAGAACGGTGTCAAACTGGATGAGAAAAAAATGATCATTGGATTTGCCCGCCGCTCTGTGCCCTACAAACGGAGCGACCTCATTTTCTCCAAACCGGAGATCATTGAACCCTATCTTAAAAACAGCAAGATACAGCTGGTCTTTTCCGGCCGGGCCCACCCGCTGGATGACACTGGCAAGGCAATCGCTGCCAACCTGGTGCGCATGTCTGAGCAATACCCCAAAGCGGTCGTTTTCCTGGAAAACTACGATATGGAAATCGGCGCCGCTATCACCCGGGGCTCTGATGTATGGCTCAACAACCCACGCCGCCCCAAAGAGGCGAGCGGCACTTCCGGCATGAAAGCCAGCATGAACGGCGTGCTCAACCTCAGCGTACTGGATGGCTGGTGGCCGGAAGCTTGTGAAGACGGCGTCAATGGCTGGCAAATCGGCGATGGCTTTGAGAGCGACAAGGTGGAAGAACAGGACGATAACGACCGCGAAAGCCTCTACGATGTCCTCCTCAACAAGGTCGTCCCCACCTACTACGATGACCGTAAAAAGTGGCTGGAAATGATGCGGGCAAGCATTCAGAGCACCCGCGATGGTTTCAACGTCAAGCGGATGCTGGAGGAATATTACGACTTGCTCTACACTGCCTAACCCCACTTGCCATACTCGGGCCAAAGCATAAAGCCTACAGGGTGCTGCTTCCGAAACTCAATCGGAGGGGCACCTTTTCTTTTTTGGCAGTTGGCCATCGCAAAGTGTCGGGCCCGCCCTCAGCCGCACCCCAATGAACAATTGGCCCCAAAATTCAATTGTGACTTTTGGGGAGCCGGGCGTCCAAACATCAAAGCCTTTTCGTAGGTAGCCCCTTTAAACAGCTGGGCTTCTGTTCCCTGATGAACGGCAGCAGGCACATCTACGCTTAGCATTGGCAGGGGCTCACGCTCGTCTCCTAACCAGAGTAAGCCAGCTTCCCGGAAAATCGCACATCACTTTAATCCATAAACTAACCTCTATGCAAAAACAATTACTGCTGCTATTGCTATTCGCTACAACCTTTGCCCTGAAAGCCCAGTACACGAAAGTCAATCTCGACTTCGAAAGTGCCTATATTGGGGAAAATAACCCGCTTCCTGCGGAGCAAAACCTCCTCTTTAGCGGCGCTATCCCCAAATACGTAGACCGGGTGGAGCTCAGCATTTATCCCCACAAAGGCAACCGCTCTCCCCTGCATACGGCAGCCTGGCAGCGCCCCCTCGACAACCAGGAAGGGAGCTACAGCCTGCCGGTGAACTACAAACTGCGCTCAGCCAGCAATTACGACATAGAAGCGCTTTACTTCAAGACGCTTAACGCTTCCGAACGCACTAAACTGCTTCAGACCCTCAGCCGGCGGCTGCGGCTATTCCTGGATACCAAACTGACCAACGAAAAGCGCTCCATCGAATGGGCTGAGAAGCCCAGGCGCTTGCGGGAAGACATGAACCAGCTGCTGCATGCCGACCTTAACAATTACCGCACCGGGGTTGCCGCCCCCGAGCTTCAGCTTTCCGAACTTGTAGCCCTGCAAATGGCCAAAATGGCGCAGCTGCGGGTCAAGGATAGCCTCGGCCAGGTCCAGCTCGAGGAAGAAGAGGCTTTACTGATCAACCTGATCGATGAGGAGCTGGCCCGGATTTTGCCCGACCGGGTGTTCAAAATGGTGGATGCCCGCTACCTTGAGGATTGCCCTACGGAGGAAAAGCAGGGCGCTATTGCGGTGAACGCCGGGTACGCCGGGGTTTACTTCAGCGGCGACCCGGGTGAAGACCTGGACTACGATACCGCCCCTTTTCTGGGGCTTTCTTTTCCGCTAGGCAACAGTGCCTTCGCCCCCCGTTTCTTCAGCAACACCTACCTGGGCTTCGGGCTGTTTCTGAATGACTTCGAAAATGCGGATGCCAAGGAGCTCTCCGGCCCGGTGACGGAATTGCCCCTCTACGCCAGCCTGGACCACAAACTCTTTCAGTTTGTTTACCTCAACCTGGGAGCCACCTTGCTGGAAGAATCCGGCAACGGCTCCCGGCAGGAACTCTTTGTGCGCCCCTTTATCGGCCTGAGCGCCAAGGTTAACTTATCGGTGCGCTTCGAGCGGTAGCGCATAATAACGGTATCCAGTTAACCGAACTGCCGGTTACAGACGGTCTGTTTGCATTGCCTGTAACCGGCAGCCTTGCTTGCTATCCCCTCTCCACCGGACAGGTCATGCAGTGAGAACCGCCCCGGGCGCGGGAAAGCTCATTGGAAGGCAGTGCGATGATGGTATTTTCCACTTCTTCCGGCCGGAGCGACCCATCCCGAAAGGCTTGCAGCATATTGTTGGCGTGCATAATCTGGTAGCCGGCCTTACGGAAGGCCTTTTCCGTATAGGGGTTGCGGTCGTAGGTCACCGCCACACCCGGCTTAATAGCGACGAGGTTGCAGCCGTCCGTCCACTGCTCGCGGTCCTGGTAGGGCGACAAGCCGTCCCCGCTAAGGATGAACTCCATTTCCGGATTGATCTCCGCTAAAATAAATTCCTTAATGGAGGCGTAATGCCGGGTGGGCTCATCCTTTGCAAACACCTCGACGTAGGAGCCCAACCCATCCATCACAATCGGTTTAAAGGCAACAATATGATTGGTGTTGATCTGGGTAAAAATGGTATCGATATGCATATAGCTGCGGTCGGTAGGAATGTTGACCTGCACCACGTGCTTGACCACGCCTTTCTCAAACAATACCTCCTTAAGCGATTGGATAGCATGGCTCGTCGTGCGCTCGCTGCAGCCAATGAGCAGGTAATCTTTATTGAGGATCATGACATCGCCTCCCTCAATGCTGACCATCTCCCGGCGGCGGGATGGCGGGAACAGGTCTACATTATTCAGGTTGATCATGCGGCCTTCCTCCACCAGCGTCCTAAAAATGGGGTGCGCCCAGAAGATGTAGCGCGTCAGGAAATTCTCGCGGAAGCGCGCCTCCTTGGCCGCCTTGGTGATGATCACATGGTCGTTGATCGTAACGGCAATGTCGCGCGTGAAAATGAAATTCGGGATGGGGTCAAAAAGGATAATATCTTCCTCTTCCAGGTAGCCGGTGATCAGGGTTTCCGTCAGGGCCTTATTGTCCAGCGCCATTAGCATATCTTCGTAGGAGCGCGGCAGTTCTTCGTAGTCGATAATCTGCTCAATCATCTCCTGTTTGTCGGCCCCGGATGAAGCTTCCAGAGCATCGAGGAGCAGATGCTCGGTTTCCAGAACATTGTCAGCTCCGACGAAATGCTTCAGAATTTCCGAAAAAACATCATGCTCTTCCTGCATTTGTGGCAGGTAGACGATATCATCAAACAGAAGCTCTTCGGCCCGCTTGGGGCTGATGCGGGCAATACCCTCATCGGGGCGGTGGACAATCACGCGTTTTAAAGGGCCAATTTCGGAGGCCACATGTACATTCACTGCCATAAGTTGGTTAGGATTGATTTAAAGGGATACCACTTTTTCGATTTCGTAAATCGAGTTGATCTTGCCGGCAAAGATGCAATAAAATCGGGGATTTTCACGGAGTACCGAAATCTCCGTGGGCCGGCCGTCGTCGATGTAGCTGGCTTTTAGTTTAGACTTGATGGTGAACATAGAAGTAAAGTACTGAAATTCAACTTTATTGGTGAAATAATGCCTGATCTGGCCGAGCATTTTCCGGTAGTTGCTGGAGGGCTTAGCCGGGCAAAAGTTGCAGATATCGGTAAAGTCCGGCCGGCAGTTTGTATTAATCTGCTGGCAATCAAAGGTGGGCAGGTTGTCGTAAGATACCTTGTGGTGGGTATAGGCTACGCTGGAGAGGGACAAGAGCCCGGATTTGCCGTATGGCATGATCGACCCAAAGGGGCCATCCATGATCGTCAGCCCAATATCCCGGATTTGGGGGGAATTGACGAACACCATTTCCGAAATTTCATGCATGAGGTCGATATCCCTTACCCCAAACAAACGGTTGATGGCATTGCTCCCGGCGTAAGTTGCATTGATCACCTGCCGGGCGGCTACGGTTTCGGTATGGCCGCTGCTCAAATCCTTTAGCTCGACTTGCCAGGTTTCGCCTGCGGCACCCGCTGCGGCCACTTCTGTAAACAGCCGGGGCGTAACTTCCGGAGCCGCATCGTATAAACGCTGCCGGTAATACTCGGCGATCAGGATGGGGTCAAAAGTGTACTCCTTGGTCCTGTAGAGGGCTTCCAGGCGGTGGTAGTTGAAGTACGGGTGGTTGCTCACCGGCTCGCAGGGGATGCCGATGAAAGCGCAAAATCGCTCAAACTGCGCAGCATCGGTAAAGGAGCCAAAGCGGTCAATCGCGTAGTATTTCTCGAACTCAAAGTTGATAAACGCCTCATGGTCAGCCGTAAAGCGGGCCTTGTTGTCATCAGACATGAGGGCGGTAGCCACACTCCTTGGGTAGTGGTAGCCGCTGTGCAAACGGGCTTGGTTGACAATAGATGCCTTTTTCAACAGGGCTTTTTCTTTCTCCACCAACAGCACCCGTTGCCCCTGCTCCCGAAGAAAAAGAGCGGCATAAATCCCAAAGATACCACCACCAACGATCAGAAAATCGTACTGCTCCATATTAAAACTGCTCCGCCACTGCCTTCAGGCCTTGGTAAAAATCGCTGTAGTCATAACGCCGCAGGGCCTCGTAAAAGTTGAGGGTGCCCTGAAGTTGCGCTGCCCGGGAAGGGCCGATGAGTATACCCGACACATCCGGGCTATGGTAAGCATACGCCATGCCGCAGTGGTTCATACCAGACACCGCAGGCCGCCCACCCGCTGCATTGGCCTGGGACAGGACCTCCTGCAAAGGCCCGGCAATAGGGTGCGGTGCTTCTGTGTCGCCCCCTCTTGCCCGCAGTGAGCTATCGGGCTGATAGGCTTTGGGGTCCAGCTTAATGCCCCCGGCGTTAACCCCATAGGTGATGAACCGCCCTTGCCCGTGGAAAGGCGCGTAGCGGGCGTAATCCGACTGCAGGAGGTTGTGCTTCATCTGAATACGGAAATCAAACCCGAAAGCCTCGTTGACTTTGGCGTGGACCTCCGGGTGCCGGATGCCCGACAGCCCAAGCCGACAGCCCCGTGCCCTGGCCAACTTAAAAGCCTCGAAGGTCTCCGCCACCGCCTCCGCGTCCGTCCGGTTATCCCAATGCAGCATCAGGGTATCCAGGTTGTCGCCAAATGCGTAACGGTACTCATCCAGCATGATGAGCAGAAAGCTTTTACTGAGGTTGCACTCCGGCGTACGCATATTATTGACACTCCCCACTTTCATCATGACTTTGAGGTCGCGTACGCCATGGGCATTGATCCACTCCAACAGTATATTTTCTGCCCTGCGAAAGTCTTCCGGCCGTTTATTGATGGGGTAATTGGTAGCCCCGTCTACTTCCCGCTGCCCGCTTTCGTAAAACTGGTCCAACAGCCGAAAAGCAGTGGGCTTATCGGTAGTCCACCCCCACATAGCGGTTCCTAAAATCAGGGCAACATCTGGGTTCATGGGCGGCGTTTTTTGAGTTCAGCCATAGATTTGAGGTAGCGCTTGGCCAGCGGCAGGATGTCTACCCGGCTGCTGCTGATATCGTCTGTCCACTTCACGGGCAGTTCATAAATGCGCTTGTTCAGCCATTCGGCAGTAGTGAGCAGCTCGGTGGAGAAAAACCAGCCATCATTTTGGGCGCCGGCGGCGTGGAGCTCCGGGTAGATTTCCCGCTTGAGCCATTTAAAGCCGCACATGCCGTCTGAAAACCTGACACCCAGGTAGGTTTTAAGTATAAAGTTGAACACCCGGCTGGCCACTTCGCGCTTTAGCGGCCGGTCCACCACCTCAGAATTGGGGTGCAGGCGGGTGGCGTACACCAAATCGTAGCCTGCTTCGGCAATCGCCCGGTAGGCTTCCAGAAAGTAGGGCAGGTCGGTCGCCAGGTCCAGGTCCATATACCCCACAATATCCGCTTTGGATTGGCTCCAGGAGGTTTTCAGGGCCAGCCCCACACCCCGCCGGGGCACCTTGACAAAGGTAACCTCCGGGATGCGCTCGCTGAGGCCCTGCGCGATTTCCAGGGTCCGGTCGGTAGAGCCGTTGTCCGCAATGACGATCTGCCACTGCCCCGGCTCCGGAAAATGCTGCCGGAGAAAGCCGTGCAAGTGCTGCACGTTCTGCGCTAAGGTCGATTCTTCATTGAGCACCGGAATGGTGACGTCAAAGGTTTTCATGCATTCAGGATTGATCTGCGGGGCGAAGATACATAATGGCTGTTGTACAGCTACCCGATTTTTGCGTTATTTGTAATCCCGAACAGGGTTCCAACAGTAGTAAATCGAAATCATGGACAACAATACCCGGGCTCAGCCAAAGCCATTCTGGAAACGCCCCGAAGGGGTGACCGGTGCTGTATTCTTAGGTGCACTGCTCATTGGGGGTGGTTATTTGCTCTACACCGCTTTGCCTTTTCTCATTGGCTTGGCGCAAAATACCCTCTACCTCGCCGGCATGCTGGCCGTACTGGCGGCTGTCGTCTACATGGTGCTTGACCCGCGCATGCGCAACCTGGTCTGGTACATGTACCGCAGCGTCATGCGCTGGATTACCGGTATTTTTGTAGAGCTCGACCCCATCGGCATCCTCAAAAACTACGTGGATGACCTCAGAAAGAAGGTCAAGCAGATGGAGAAGCAGATCAACATCCTCCGAGGCCAGATGCACAAGCTGCAAGAGCTCATCCACAACAACAAAAAAGAGATTGAAGCCAACCTAAAGCTTGCCAGCAAGGCCAAAGCCAGCAATAAGCAAACGGTAATGATCCTCAAGTCGCGCAAAGCGGGCCGCCTAAAGGACTCCAATGTCCGCCTGGAAGACCTCTACCAGAAAATGGAGGTGCTCTACCGCGTGCTCAACAAAATGCACGAAAACTCCCTCATCCTCGCCGAAGACATTAAGGACCAGGTCATGATCAAGGAACAGGAGCGCAAGGCCATCCACGCCAGCCACGGCGCCATGAACTCCGCCATGAGCATCATGCAGGGGGACCCCGATAAGCGTGCGATGTTTGATGCAGCTATGGAAGCCATTACCGACGATGTAGCCAATAAAGTGGGCGAAATGGACCGGTTCATGGAGATGTCCTCCAATTTCATGAATTCCATCGACCTCCAAAATGGCATATTCGAAGAAGAAGGGCTGAAAATGCTGGAAAAGTGGGAAAAGGAGAGCACTTCTCTTATCCTGGGCGAAGACGAAAAGCAAAACCTGCTTTCCCAGGCCGCCAACGATAGTGATGTACTAGACTTAGACCAGCCGATCAAAGAGCCGGTGCGCGAGCAGGGTCGGAAGAATCAGTACGACAGCTTTTTTGACTAAAATAGTGGGTACACCGTGCACTGTATCCGTATTTTGATCCCGTACCGCTGAACTGTCAACCTTGTACGGAATCAGCCTGCTTGCCCGGAGCCTGGCTTTGGATTGCCCGCCCGGAGCCGAGCCCTAAAACTCTTCGTTAAGCAAGTTTTTCCAGTCGATAGCATGGCGCACATGGCGGACCTGCAAAGACGGGCGCTCCCGCTCTACGGCAAAGGCGGCACTAGCGTGTTCGAAGAAAGGCAAATTCCCCAGCCAGATTTGCTGAAAGGGCAGATCGACAGAAGTAGCAGTTGCATCAAACTGCGTCGGGGGGAAAGACAAGCCCATGCCCGTCGCTTTCAGAAAAGCTTCCTTGCGGACCCATAAATCGAAGAAGAGCTGCCGGGGGTGGAGCGATTCCCGCAGTGCCGCTTGTTCGGCGGGGTGGAAAAACTGCTGTGCCAAATGCTCAATGCGCACCTTTACCCGGTGCGATTCGACATCTACCCCAATCTCCTCACTTTTAGCCAGCCCAATGAGAAAGTAGCCTTTGGAATGCGATAAATTGAACCCCACCCCCGGATGCCCCAAATCAAGAAATGGCTTTTGCTGAGGGCCGTAGGCAAATGGCAGCTGCCGGGCCGGCGTTCCCGTGTAGGTTTGCAGCAGGGCATTCAAAACGGCGTGGGCGGAGGCGTAAACGGCACGGGTCCCCGCATTGCGAAAACGCTGCAGCCGCGATTGCTCTTCCTGAGTCAGCCAACGGCGTAGCTCCGGCTGCAGCGCATCAGGAGCCGGCTCCCCCCATACCAAAATGACCTGCCCGGTGTCCAGGGAAAAAACATTGCCCAGCGAAAGCGGGCGGGATTCTGCGATAGGGTTTATTGACATTCTTACTAGGGTTGGCATTTGCCAACAAAATACCGTATCTTTCGATATCCAACAAATATGCACATGAAAACGCCAACCGGAGCCCCAAATTCCAGCGCGCGGAGCTGTTACGTCCGTAACGGGTTCCAAACCATCGTTCAGCGCTTCCAAGCCAGCGTAGCGCGCCACCCCGATCAGCTTGCCCTCGTTGCGGGAGAGCAGCAACGCTCCTACCGTACATTGGATGCTTTGTCTGATGCCCTCGCCTACCAGCTGATACAGCAGCAATTGCCGCCAGAGGCCCTCGTGCCCCTGCTCTGCACCCGTTCCGCCGAGTCCATCATCGGCATGCTGGGCGTGCTCAAAGCAGGCTGCGCCTATGTGCCTATCGTGCCGGACTACCCCAAAGCGCGAAAGTCGTACATCCTGGAAGAAATCAATGCCCCCCTCCTGCTATGCGGCCCCCAAACCAAAGCGGAGGCGGCCACTTTCGGCCTGCCCACCCTCAACATAGCTGAGGCACAGCACCCCCCGCCGGCGTTCCAACGCCCCTCCGTCCAACCCCGCCACCTGGCTTACGTGCTTTACACTTCCGGCTCTACCGGTAAGCCCAAAGGGGTTATGATTGAGCACCGATGCGTCGATAACCAAATCTGCGCGTTCCAGGAATACGCCCCCCTGCCACCCGGCTTTAATGGGTTGTCCCTCTCCCCTTTCGTATTTGATGCTTCGGTATGGGAGATTTACCTCCCGCTCTTCTTCGGCGGCACCCTTTTTCTGGCCGATAAGCATCTGGCCCTTACCCTCGATGCCTTCATAAGTTTCCTGGATCAAAAGGCGATCCATTCGTGTTACTTGCCAGCTTCGCTTTTGCCGCCGCTCACCCGGAAACTAGCGCAGCGCCCCCCGCTGCCCATCCGTCGGGTACTCACTGGTGCGGAGCCCATTAAACAGCGGGTCTGGGACCAGTTTCAGGCGTCTATCCCCGGCATGGAACTGGTCAACATCTACGGCCCTACAGAGACCACAGTGGGCGCCACCTACTACAAATGCGGAGCCCCGACGCCACCGGACGGGCGGGTGCCCATCGGAGCCCCGGTGGCGGGCTATACCCTTTACCTCGTCAATACGGCCGGCGATTTCTGCAAACCAGGGGAAGTAGGGGAAATCTGGGTCGCCGGGCCAGGGGTAGGCCGGGGCTACGTCAGCCCCAGCCCGGAGAACGAGGGCCGGTTCACGACTAACCCTTTCGACCCGGAGGGTGGCCGCTTGTATAAAACCGGCGACCTGGCGCATTACCTGCCCGATGGCAATTTGGAATTCGACCGCCGAAAAGACCTGCAGGTCAAAGTACGGGGGCACCGCATTGAGCTTGGGGAGGTGGAAGCCATCATGGAGCAAGTCCCCCATTTGCTGGAGGCGGTCGCCATTACCCGCCAGGAAGCCAATGGCAACAACCTGCTCTTGGGCTATTACCGCAAGGCGGAAGCGGCTACCATTACCGCCCGGGATATACGAGAGGCGATGGCCAGGAAAGTCCCACCCTACATGATACCGACTCAACTAATCGAGTTGCAGGACTTCCCCCGCACGCCCAATGGAAAGATTGACCGCCGCAACCTGCCAGAAGCGCCCCAGCGGACAGCCCGTTTCCTGGAGCCACCAACCAATGCTACGGAAGAGCAGCTATTAGAAATTTGGCAGGCGGTGCTGCAGCAGCCGCAGATCGGGGTGGCAGACGCTTTCTTTGACCTGGGGGGCCACTCTCTCCTCGCCCTTCAGCTATTGTCCAATATCAAGGAGCGCTTCGGCTACACCCTGACCTTTCAGGAGTTGCAAGAAGCACCGACTATCCGCAGCCAGGCTGAACGGCTCCGGGGAGGCCAACCCGGAACGCCCGGCCTCCCGGCAGTACAGCAGCAGCCCCCGCGCGAGGTATACCCACTGTCCTCCGCTCAAAAACGCCTTTGGTTCATCGAGCAGGCCAATCAAGCCAGCAGCGCCTATAACATCCCCTTTGAGTTCCGGCTGCACGGCCCCCTGCAACCCGAGCTGCTCGTGCGCGCCCTGAACCAGCTGGTCAGTAAGCACCACGCGCTGCGGTCCCGCTTTTTATCCAGCAACGGCATCCCTGAGCTGCATATCGCCGCCGAATGCAAGGTGCCTCTCCGGAAAAAAGACCTGCGGGGTGCCCCTGCAGCGGAAACCACCATCCGGGAATGGTCCAGGTATTTTGCCCGTTTCTCCTTCGACTTGCGGGAAGCGCCCCTCCTCCGGTTGGGCCTGCTGCGGCTGGGCGATGAGGACTGGCATTTGTTTTTTTGTATCCACCATATCATATCGGATGCGTCCTCCATCAGCCTGCTGATGCAAGCGTGGAGCCAGGAATACGCGGCCCTTTTGCATCAGGGGCAAACGCCTGGGGAAGCCCCTGGTTTTCAGTATACGGATTACACCATCTGGCAAGCGCAGGCTATTGAGAAGGGGCATTTGCAGCCCCAGCTGGACTACTGGGCACAGCAGCTAAAGGGCGCTCCCGACTTCCTGCCCCTGCCCGCCGATTTTAAACGGCCGCAGGCGGCGGCTTTTGAAGGGGGCGAAACGATCCGCTACCTGCCTGATGCCCTCTACGCGCAACTTCGCGAGCACGCCCGGCAGAGCGGCGTCAGCCTCAGCACGCTGGCCTTCACCGGATTTGCGGCGCTTTTGCAACAGTACAGCCGGCAGGAAGACTTCATCATCGGTTTGCCCGTTGCCAACCGCAGCCAAAAGGCCCTGGCCGATATACAGGGCTTTTTTATCAATATGCTGCCGATCCGGGTGCAAGTGAGCGGCAAGGATACCCTGGCCCACCTCACCCGGCAGCTCCATCAGCGGGTAGCCGAAGCCTTGTCCAATCAGGATGCCCCATTCGACTTGATTCTGCAAGGTGCTCAGGTGGCACGTATACCCGGCGTCAATCCGCTTTTTCAGGTGATGTTCAATTTTCAGAATGCCTACGATGGCGAGTTTGAACTGGCCGGGCTGAAGGTAACGCCCCTGGGCTACCACAACGAGGTTGCTCAGATGGACCTGACCCTATTCATGTCCGAATCACAAGGGCGCATGAAGTGCACCTTCGAGTACAATGCGCAGCTGTTCCAGCCGGAGCGTATGGAACGCCTCGCCGGCCATTACCTCAGGCTATTGCAGCAGCTCCTGCAAGCCCCAGCCCAGGAAATAGCCCGGCTGCCTTTGCTCACGGAAGCAGAACGGGCAGCGGCCATTGGACAGCATCAGCTGGCTGAATGCCCGGCCCGGCTTCCTACGCTCATTCAGCAGTTTGAAGCTGCCGCTGCCCAAAACGCAAGCCGCACGGCACTGGTGTCTGGCCGCACGCGATGGAGTTACGCCCAACTGAATGAACGCGCCAACCAACTGGCACACTACTGGTTGAGCAAGGGGCTGCCTAAGGGGGCAAGGGTAGGCCTGCTGCTGCCCCGGGGGCCAGAGCTCCTTACCGCCTTGCTGGCGGCACAAAAAGCGGGCTGCAGTTACCTCCCCCTCGACCCCAGCCACCCCGTGAAGCGCCTGCAGCTCATCCTGAGCGATGCCCGCCCGGCCCTGATTTATACGACTGAAAGTTTGGGCAACCGTTGGGCAGATGCGCCGGGGCAGACGCTAATGGCCGAACAGTTCCAAGAGGCGGCCGCTCAAATGCCCCGGGAAAACCCTACCCTGCAGCCTCTGCAACCGGAGGATGAGCTCTATCTCATCTACACTTCCGGATCTACCGGGCGCCCCAAAGGGGTCTGCGTAGGCAACCATTCTGTCTCTAATTTCCTGGCAGCCCTTGACGAGCGCCTGGGGATCAGCCCGGCCGACCGCTTCTACGCCGTTACGACCATCGCCTTTGATATTGCGGTGCTGGAATTGTACTGGCCCCTGCTGAATGGCGCTACCGTCGTCCTGGCCAGCCGGGAGGCCGCTCTGGACCCGCGGCTGATAGCAAAAGACCTGGAGGAACACGGCATCACCCTTATGCAAGGCACGCCTGCTACCTGGAAAATGCTTATACAGGATGGGTGGGCCGGGAAAACTGACCTCAGGGCACTCAGCGGAGGGGAAGCCCTCGACAAATCCCTGGCTGCCCAACTGCGGGAGCGCTGCGCCGAAGCCTGGAACTTTTACGGCCCCACGGAAACCACCGTCTACTCTGCCGTCCACCGGGTGCAGGCGCAGGACCTTACGAGCGGGCCAACCAGCCTCGTGCCGGTTGGCCACCCCCTGCGCCACAATTGGCTGTACGTGCTCAATGAAGCGATGCAACCTGTGCCAGCAGGCGTAGCCGGAGAAATTTTCATCGGCGGCATCGGCCTGGCTAAAGGGTATTTGAATTTGCCCGAGCAGACAGCCGCCCGTTTTCTGCCCAATCCATTTGTGCCTGGTACCTTACTGTACCGGACGGGCGACCTCGGCTTTTTCCACCCAAGCGGCGCATTGGAATTCCTGGAGCGCCTCGACCAGCAAGTTAAAATCCGGGGGTTCCGGATTGAGCTGGCTGAAATTGAGCAGGCCCTGCGGCAGCACCCGCAAATTGCCGATTGTGCCGTCCAACCCTGACCGAAACCAACGGCTATAACGCTGTACGCCTACCTCGTCCGGAAGGGCAGCCAACCGCTTTCCTGGCCCGCTGTCCGGGCTTATTTGCTGGAGCACCTGCCCGCCTATATGGTGCCGGCCGGCGGGGTTGAACTCGAACAGCTTCCGCAAACCCCGAATGGGAAGACCGACCGGAAGCGCCTGCCTGCACCAGCCGATCAGTCTGGGGCAGCTGTGGAAGCCAGCCCGGCCGATTCAGTAGAACAACGCCTGCAGCTCCTCTTTCAGCAAGTACTGGATACCAGCCCCATCGGTGTTACGGATGACTTTTTTGACCTCGGCGGCCATTCCCTGCTGGCGGTGGCGCTTATGGCAGAGATCGAAAGCGCTTTCGGCCGACGGCTGCCCCTTGCTGCCCTGTTCCGCCACGGCAGTGTGCGGGCAATAGCCCGGCTGCTCTCCAACGAGGCAGCCGTGGAATCGGGCTGGCAAAGTTTGGTGCCCATTAAAGCATCGGGCAGCCGGCCACCGCTTTATATTGTCCACGGGGCCGGTCTGAATGTGCTTTTGTTTAACGCCCTTTCGCAGCACATGCACCCTGACCAGCCGGTCTACGGGCTTCAAGCCAAAGGGATGAACGGCACAGATGAGCCGCTCTACAGCATGGAGGCTATCGCAGACTACTATCTGGAGCAGATTCTGGCGCATCAACCGGAAGGCCCATATGCTGTTGCCGGTTTCTCCTTTGGCGGCTTTGTCGCCTTTGAAATGGGCCGTAAGTTGCTGAATATGGGCGAAACAGTTGCTTTTGTCGGGTTATTTGACTCGGTCGCTTTGCCTCCAAAACCAGTGGGCCGATGGCAAAGAATGGCTCAGGCACTTGCTTTCAACATTAAGTTTGCGCTGAGCGCTTCTCCCCGCGACACGCTATGGCTTTGGGCCAAAAAGCTGAAGACGATCCGCCATGAGATCAAATACCGCTTTCTGCAAAATAAAGATTACGCAGGCGTTTTTGAAGGGCTGGAAGACGAAGTGCCGGACTATCAAAAACAAGTGCAACATGCCAAATACACCGCCCTGAATAGTTACCGGCAGCAGCCCTGCTCCATCAAAGTCCATTTGTTTAAAGCCCAAAGGCAAACCTTTTTTATTGCTGACCCGAAGCAGTACGACTGGCAGCACTACGCTTTGAAGGGCGTGGAAGTCATCGAGGTCCCCGGTGAGCACAGCGAAATCTTTGCGCCGCCGAATGAAGCTGTTTTTGCAAGTCGCCTTCAACAAGCACTGGACCAGTCTGTGGCCATAGCTGCCCAAACAAAGGAATTCATGGAGTGAAAGGATTTATCTGAGGCTGCGCTCACCTCGAATACAGGCCTAGGCATGCTTTGCCCGAGTAGAACTGAAGTTTTTCCCTCGTTGCTTCCCATCCATAAAGTTCTTACCTTGAGCATAGATAATTTAAATACCATGGCTGAGCCAGTAATAGCGGAGCAAAACGATTTCATTGAGCTGTTAAAGTATGGCCCCATTCAATTGCAAGGCCCATTGTCCGTTTCTGAATTCATCTCATTATACCGAAAGTTTCCTGAACTCCGGATGGAGCGGGAAAACAATGGAAAGGTAACGATCATGACCCCTGTAAAACGAGGCTCTGGCAAAAGAGAATCCATATTAAATGGTTACATCTGGCAGTGGGCATCTGAACAAGGCAATGGGGAAGTGTATAGCCCTTCTACTGGTATACAGCTGCCCTCTGGTGCGATCAAAAGCCCGGATTGCGCCTGGGTATCCGATCAGCGGCTTACTCAGCTCGCAGAAAACGAGAAGGAAACCTTCCTGAAAGTCGTCCCGGATTTTGTGGCAGAGATTCGATCAGATTCGGATAGTTTGGAGAAGCTACAGCGAAAAATGACCGACACCTGGATGGCGAGCGGCGTACAACTAGCATGGCTGATCGACCCTTACGAAGAAAAAGCATGGATTTACCGGCCAGATCAGAAAGTAGAGGTCATCTCTGAATTCAATAGCAGCACGCTGAGTGGAGAAGACGTGCTGCCCGGCCTCCAACTCCCGCTTCAACCCTTCATCGCTTAGCTATTTCCAAGGTTTTTGCCTCGTTCAAAGCTAACGCTAAATTTTGTTTCCCTGCTTTCGACAGACCCCGCTCCAACGCCCATGCTGTTCCCATTATTTTCAGCAAAAAAGCCTGTGGCGCAGCTCCGTAAAGCTGCTTCGCCAGTGCCAGGACGGTTGCCGGCGACAGCTGATGGGTAGTAAACCCAAAACTTACAACGGCCTGCAGAGGGGTAAGCTCATACCCCATCGGCAGTTCCTCCCGGCAGGCATCCACAAAGATGACCACAGGAGCGTCAGCGACCAAAAGCGCATCCTCTACTTGCAGCTGATAGCGGTAAGCAACCGCTCCCCGGAAGGCTTCGTCTGCCTCCATCGCCTGGCCGAACGCCCACCCCAGGCCATCGTCCTGCCGGCCGTCGTTGCCGATGGCGATCAGTAAGGGGCCCTGCTTTGGAGTGCTTCCGGAGATGCCCATTTCATTCGTTTTTGAAATGCTAAAATCAAAGGCCAAGCGGGCCGGCCTGGGTACAACTATCCTTCTTCCGCTCTGTGAGCAGCTGCTCATTGTGGTCATAGAGCTCAATGCGCAGCGGCATATCGCCAATGGCGTGGGTAGCGCAGCTCAGGCAGGGGTCGTAAGCGCGGATAGCCACTTCCACCTGATTGAGCATAGGCTCCGTAATCTCCATTTGCCGGCTAAGCTCCCGCCGGGCGACCTCCCGCACCGCCCGGTTCATAGGCTCGTTGTTATGGGTAGTAGAGACGATGAGATTGCACCAGGTCACCTGCCCTTTCTCATCGGCCCGGTAATGGTGGATAAGGGTGCCCCGGGGCGCCTCCACCACGCCAATGCCTTCCGCTTGCCGCTGCCCTTCCCGTACCAGGTCGTCGCCTAAAATATCGGGGTCGTGCAACAGGCCCTGCACCACTTCAGCGCAGTGCAGCATCTCAATCAGCCTTGCCCAGT
Source organism: uncultured Phaeodactylibacter sp. (assembly GCA_964575505.1). Taxonomy (GTDB): domain Bacteria; phylum Bacteroidota; class Bacteroidia; order Chitinophagales; family Saprospiraceae; genus Phaeodactylibacter. The sequence continues at coordinate 5,937 of CAZNSK010000003.1, read as the reverse complement.
GGTAGTAAAGCGTCCGGTTGACAGGCTGGTTGCCGGCAAAGGCAAAGAATTGCTGCCGCTCCTCTTCCGCCAGCGGGGTTGCGATATGGTCGCATACATTCAGCCGGGCAAGCGGCCCCACCCGGTTCCAGCCGTCGGCCCGCCCCAGGTGTTTGAGGTACGGAAACTTGAGGTAAGTCCAGGGCTCTACCGCTTCTCCAAAGTAGCGGTGGTAAGTGTCGGCCGCTACATCATCGAGGGTGCGCCCGCCCTTGGCGTCAATAGCGCGCAGGCGGCCGTCGTAAAGCTCCAGTGCCCCCTGCTCATCCACCAGGCCGAGGTGGCCGGAGGGGTAGTGCGCGAAGCGGTCCAGCCAGTCGCGCTGCGCCAGATGGTACTGCTTCATAGTCCGCAGGGTCTCCTGTGTCCATTGGATCATCGTATCCACCGATGGCAAATCCTTGCCATCGAGAAAGAACTGCCGCTCTTCCGGCGTAAAAGTTTTGTAGTTGCCGCCAGGCACCGCCGCGATGCCGTGTATGCGCTTGCCGGCAATGGCTTTGATGATTTCCTGGCCGAACTTGCGCATAAGAATGCCCCGCTTCGCCAGTTCTTTATTGGCCAGCACCACGCCAGTAATGTTGCGCTTGCTGGCCGGCGTATCCCCTTTGAGGAGTAAATCGGGCGAAGCCAGGTAGAAGAAGTGGAGGGCGTGCGACTGAAAGACCTGTCCGTAGTGCAGCAAGCGCCGCAGCTTGGTAGCAGTAGGCGAAAGGTCTGTAGGGGCCAGCCCGTGCAATTGGTCAATCGCCTTGGCAGCTGCCAGGTGGTGGCTGACTGGGCAGATGCCGCACAATCGCTGCACCAACCCGGGCACCTCCCAGTAGGGATGGCCTTGAATGAAGCGCTCGAAGCCCCGGAACTCCACGATGTGGAAGCGGGCCTCGGCCACTTCGCCTTGCTCGTCCAGGTGAATCGTGACCCTGCCGTGCCCTTCTACGCGGGTGACGGGGTCGATGGTAATCTTGGTGGTCTTGTGGTCAGGCATGGTTAGTCGTATTTAAATTCTTCGTGGGTCAGGACATAGGCCTCTCCAAACAGGACATGCTTGAGGACTTTCCAGATGTGCCGGGCATCAGGCGGGCAACCGGGGATGAAGTAGTCCATACGGGTGATCTCCTGGCAGCCGTAGACGCGGTCGAGCAGTTCTGGCAAATCTTCATGGTGGGGAATGACAACCTTGCCCCCTTCCAGCTCAGTGGTGCGCCCGTAGGCCTCCAGTAAGCACTCCTCGATCGGGATAAAGTTGCGCATAGCGGGCAGCCCGCCCCAGATGGCGCACTCCCCCACCCCAATCAAGACGTCACAGTGCTCCCGGAACGCCTGCAGGACTTCCACATTTTCGCTATTGCAGCAGCCCCCTTCCACGATGCCGACATCGCAACGGCGGCTGAACTTTTTGATATCCGTCAGCGGGGAACGGTTAAATTCCACCAGTTCGATGACATTCAGCAGTTCCTCATCGATATCGAGCAGCGACATATGGCAGCCGAAGCAGCCAGCCAGGGAAGTCGTCGCCACAATCTTTTTAGGCGCCCCCGGTTTTGGTTTGGGCACCTCGACCGCCCCTTCTTTTTTCTCCCAGGCTTGCTCGGGCTGATCGTATTTGCGCTCTCCCACCGGGCGGGCGAGGCTTTTGCCCCGCACCAGGATAGCCCCGACCGGGCAAATATGCATAGCGTATAAAGCTTCCGCTTCTGAGAGTTCAACCTCTGATTCGTAGTCGATAGCTACAGCCGTATCCTTCCCCCGGTTAACAAAGGAAAATACTGCCTTGCCCCCTTCCGTACGCACCTCCTCCACACAGCGCCGGCAGCGGATACAGCGGTTGTGGTCGATGACCATGCGCTCCGGGCGGTAGTCGATCGGCCGGTTCACAAAAAGGTGTGGGAACCGGCTGGCGCTGACGCCAAGGCGGTAACCCAGCCCCTGCAAGTCACAGTCACCGCTCTTTTCGCAGGCCGGGCAAAAGTGATTGCCCTCGGCAAACAGCATTTCGACCATCCCCTTGCGGACATCCGCCAGTTCCTTGGTATCGGTAATAACTTCCATGCCCGGCTTCACGGTAGCGGTGCAGGCTGCTGTTGGCTTGCCATTGACCAAAACTGTACAAACCCGGCAGGTGCCCAGCGGGGGCTGTATATGCTCGTAGTAGCACAGAGAAGGGATAAAGGTACCGGCTCCGCGTATGGCATCTACCAGTATTTGCCCCTCGGTGGCCTTGAAAGGCGCCCCATCTATGCGAATTGAAACTTCCTTTGCCATATCGTTTCGTTTTAGGTGGTTCCTAATTTTTTGCGCACGGTCTCCCGGTAATCCTCCAGGGCTTCATCCAGTTGGAAAGAAGGCTTCGCGCTATCCCCTGATTTGCCAAAACAGCTGGAGAAATAACCCGGGAAGTTATCCATCGCGCTCAGCAGGGCGTTAGTAGCAGCGCGGCCCAGCCCGCAGCGGCTCGTTTGCCGCATGATATTGCTCCAGTTTTGTATTTCCAGGTAGTCCTCCGCCCGGCCCAGGCCTTTGGCAAGTTTATCCAGCTTGCGCGTGAAGATGAAATTACCAGCCCGGCAAGGCGTGCAGACCCCACAGGACTCATGTGCAAAGAAGTTGGAGAAATTGCGCAGGATTTGGAGCAAGTCGCGCTGAGTATTGAAGACCGTCACCGCCCCCCCGCACCGCAGGTCATCCCAATCGAAGCGGTGGTCGCCGTAGTTCGGGTCTACACACTGCCCGGATGGGCCACTGACCTGCACCGCCATTGGCGATTTTGCCCCCGCCCACTCCAATACCTCGGCCAGGCGGGTGCCCCACTCAATTTCGTAAATGCCCGGGTTCTCGCAATCGCCAGCCACGCTGAGCAGACGGGTGCCTTTAAGCTGGGAAGTCCCAAGCGCCGAGAAAAATCCGGCCCCCAGTTCCATCACCCGGGCGGCCGCCGCAAAGGTCTCCACGTTGTTGACCACCGTTGGTTTTTGGCGGTAGCCTCTTTCTACCGGGAAGTACGTCCGGACACGGGGCTCGCCGCGCAGGCCTTCCAGGGAGTTCATCATGGCGGTCTCTTCCCCGCAGACGTAGGCGCCCCCGCCCAGTTGGATATGGACATCAAAGGAGAACGGCACCTTAGCTGGGATTTGCTCCCCTAGCCATCCTTTGTCGTAGTACTGCGCCAATGCAGCTTCGAGCTTCGGCAACAGCCAGCGGTATTCGCCACGCAGGTAAATCCAGCCCTCTGCTGCCCCAGTGGTATAGGCTGCGTGGATCATGCCTTCCAGCACCAGCTCCGGCAGGTACTGCAGCAGCATGCGGTCCTTGAAAGTGCCCGGTTCCCCTTCGTCGGCATTGCAAAGGATGTATTTTTCTTCTCCGGGCTGCTCCCGGCAGAGCCGCCATTTCCTCCCCACCGGAAAGAAAGCGCCGCCCATGCCCCGCAGGCCCGAGGCTTCAATTTGCGCCAGGGCCTCCTCCGGGCTGAGCTGCAGGAGGGGCTTCAGTGCCTGCCCGGGAATAAAGGGGCGCAGCATCACCGCTTGCTCCGGCGGCAGTTGACGGCGAATATGCTGTGGAATGTCTTCCGCCAGCTGCTCCACCGGCAGGCCGCGCCGCAATTGCCAGACCAGCGCTTTGGCTTTTTGGGGCGTAAGCAGGGTAAAGGGCTGGAAGTTGATCAGCGCCGCCGGCTCCAGGTCGCTCAACCCGATGCAGGAGGTTTCGTAAAGGCCAAAAGTGCCCGTAGGGTCAGTCTGCCCCAGGCGGGCGCCAGTTGCCTCTTCGAAGGCCGCCCGCACCTCCGCCAAGCCGCTGAAGGCAGCAGTGATGCTGTTATTTAGATAAATGGTGTATTGCCCGGCTGGCTGCCGGTGAAAGAAATGGTAGAAGGAGACGACCCCTTCAACCTCTACTTCGGAAAGCTGATACTTCTGAGCCAGCGACTGTATATCACCGTCGCTGATGTGCCGGTGTCCGAGCTGAATCGCCCAAAGATCGTCCAGTAACGTGCGCCGGTCCAGGCTGTCGGTTGCAGGTTTCATAGGCCAGGGTTAGGTTGATACCTAACTTACCACTTCTCCAAATACCGCGCACTGATTTTGGTCAGCCTGAGGGTTAATTTTTTGAAGCGTTTAGCGGTGCTTTCTAGTCAGCTGCACCATTGTTAAGCCCAAATTCAACTTTCTCATGCCGGCACAATAGTTAATAGAGACAGGTAAAGTTTCTAAATAATTTGATATGAAACTATTTAAAATCTACTTATTGTAACGTTTTGCGTAGCTGGATAAAAGCGGCGTAGAAGCTGCATCAAGCCAAGGCCGGCAATGAGCCGGCGAAAAGCGGCTAGTCATATATCAGAAAAGCCATTGGTAATGCTTATCTTTTAAGTGCGAACCAAAAGCTAAACAGAACCAATGGCACTTGAAGATAAGCAAAACCGGACAATAAGCCTAAATATATCAAAAGAACAATACCCTTCTTTTATGAAGGACAACGGCAAAGCACACCAAGTCATACGAAGGGCTTACGCCCAAAACCCTGAGCTTTTTCCGCCGGGGATGCGACTGGGCTATAAACTCAATGGAAAAACCCGCCCGTCCAAAAAGTTGGGCCTGCGCCTGCGCCGCATTGAAATACAGGGAACCACCTACCGGCTTCGGCCATGCTTTGTCCTGCCCTACATGCGGGCGACAACCGACCAAGTGAAACACGCCATGTTCCTGCTGCGTTTTGGCGTACCATTTTGGGCCCTTGCTGTTATATTTGACCGCAACGCTATGTTCTGGTATCGCACTTTCATCTGCTTGTCCCGCTTCAGTGTGGCAGGCACTACGCTGCACCGGGCGGAAAACCTCCCCGGGCACCTTCTGGCCGATGAGTTCCATATCCGCCTCAGGGGCCAAAAAGCTTATGTGGCCACAACGGTTGCCCAGGGGTGTATACTAGGCGCCGAGGCTTGTGGGGCAGCTGACGAAGCTTCCCTGTCTTCGGGGTACAACGTTTTCAACGAGGAAGCCAAGCAGCTCGACCCCCACTATCAGCCTGCCACGGTCCAATACAGATGGCTGGTGGGCTACCCAAAAAGCTTGGAGAGCTTTATTTAAAGGCGTTTTCATCATAGAGTGCTTCCTGCACGCCTTCTTGAAAATCCGCGACAGGGCCACCAAAAAATTGCAGCCCTTCTTCGAAACGGCCGCCGACAAGGTATGGGATATTTACCGGGCAGACTCCAAAAAACACATGGGGCAACGCATCCGGCGGTTAGGCGAATGGGCAAAGAAAACGCTGCCCGACTGCCCGATGAGAGAAAACGTCTTGAAGCTCTGCAAGAAGCGGAAGCGGTGGCTGGCCCACTTTGACTTCCCATCAGCATACCGCACTTCCTCCCAACTAGACCGGGCCATGCGTCTAATGGAAAGGCATGCTATAAACTCCCAAATGTTCCACGCTGATTTATCCAGCACGTCAAAGAACTTCCAGGCCTTGGCCCTGCTTTATAATTTTTCGCCATCATGCCCGGCTGTCGCCGATAAGGCCGGCGGGCTTGCTAGCCCGGCAGCCCGGTTGAATGGCTTTACGTATCATCAAGACTGGTTGCAGAACTTGCTCTTGGCAGCCTCTTTGAATGGCTACCGAAGGCAGCTACGCAATCCGTTATAATCAGTAATTTCGCTTTTTCCCAGGTAGGCTTGGTAAATGCAAAAGCAAATGCAGATATTTGATTGAAGGACTCTGGTGGAAGTTGCAGCATAGTTGAAATGTCAGATACTTCAAATATACTCCTTCCTCAGAGTTCTTTTTGTTTTATAAAAATGCCGAAAGTCCAGCTAAGTGGTGTTGCTAGCACGATATAATATGAGTGCGTGACAAAAAAGCGGGAAGTAGCAAAAAGGGAGGTTTATCCAATAAGTC